>DASTJU010000174.1:0-4056 GCA_035716295.1 Chthoniobacterales bacterium
CCACCAAAGCCTTCGATCCGTATCCGTTCATCCTTCTCAACTTGATTCTCTCATGTTTGGCCGCCGTCCAGGCGCCGGTCATTATGATGAGTCAGAACCGGGCCGAGGCCCGCGATCGCTTACGCGCGGAAAACGATTATAAGATCAACCTCAAAGCCGAACTCGAAATCCGGCATCTGCACGAAAAAATCGACCACCTGCTGCGTAAGCAATACAACCGGCTCTTTGAGATCCAGCAGATCCAGATCGAGTTGCTGGAGGAGATTGGCCAGAAACGGGAGCGCTGACCTTGCTCGCGCTCGTCTAGTCCGCGTTCACGTCGCCGCGAAAACTCAAAAGTCGCAGCGCGTTCAGGACGACGACAACGGTGCTGCCTTCATGGCCGAGGACGCCGATGGTGAGATTGATTTTCTGAGCAAGCGCGGACGTGACAAGCACCAAGATCACGCCCAGCGAAATAAAGATGTTCTGGCGAATGATCGCGCGCGCGCGTCGGCTCAGAATCACGGCGTGCTCGACGTTCTCGATCCTATCGTGCATCAAAATGACGTCCGCTTGTTCGAGGGCGGCATCGGACCCGCGCGCACCCATTCCGATTGCGACATCTGCCGCGGTCAAACTCGGCGCGTCATTGATTCCGTCACCAACCATCGCCACTTTTTTTCCTTCCTGCCGCCAGCGATGGACACATTGCAGTTTCGCTTCGGGTGCGATTTCGGCGTGAACTTCGTTGATTCCAACTTGCCGGGCGACAGCATCAGCGGCGGCGGCCCGGTCGCCGGTCAAAAGAGCGACCGCGATCGCGTTTCGTTTCAGAAATTCGATCACGCCCTTGGCAGCGGGCCGAATTTCATCTCGCAAGTAAATAACGGCGATTGCTTGCTGGGCGGCGACCCAGACCTCCGCCTCACTTCCGCTTGAGATTTGCGGCAACTTAATTCCTCGATCGAGCAAGAGTCTGCGATTGCCGATGAGAATTTGTTTGCCGTTCACCGAGGCTTCCATTCCGAAGCCCGGGATGTTTTGGAAATCAGTTGCCTTGGATTGCGGCAAGCGACGTTGCTCGGCTTCGTGTACGATTGCGCGGGCAAGTGGATGGGTGGAGAAGCGTGCAACCGAAGCAGCCGTCGCCAGCGCTTCGTTCTCGCCGGATCCATCGAGAATGTCGATCTTGCGAACAATGAGCGTGCCCTTGGTAAGGGTGCCGGTTTTGTCGAAGGCAAATTGATCGACGCCCGCGAGATTTTCAATGGCCACGCCGCCGCGAAACAAAATTCCATTGCGCGCGCCCGCGGCGATGGCCACCAAAATTGCGGACGGAATCGAAAGGACGAGAGCGCACGGGGACGCAACAACGAGCAAAGTCATCGTCCGATAAAAAGCTTCGCTGACCGGCTTTTGGAAAAATAAGATTGCGAAGACCAGTGCGCTTAGGCCGAGCACGACCCACGTGTAGTAGCGGCTAAATGTGTCAGTGAATCTTTGAGCGGGTGCCTTCTGCTGCTGCGCGGTGCGGATAAGCCCAAGAATGCGATGAAGCGCGCTATCTTCCACTTCGTGCTCGACCCGAATGACGGCCTGACCGTCGAGATTGAGCGTGCCACTGCTGACAGAATCACCGACTCGTTTTGAAACCGGCAATGATTCACCGGTCAGGGCTGATTCATCCGCGGAAGTAGCGCCTTCAATGATTATTCCATCGACGGGAACCAAGTCGCCCGGCTTGATCAGCAGTTCATCGTTCGCGCGAACGCTTTCAATCGGGACATCAGTCCATGATTGACCAAGCCGGCGCAGAACTCGTTGCGGCGCCGTCTTCAATAACGATTCAATGGTTTTGTTGGTGCGATGATTAGCGAATTGCTCGAGCGCGTTGCTGAGTGAAAAGAGAAAGAGCAACGTCGCGCCTTCGGTCCAGGCTTTAACGGCGGCGGCGCCGAGCGCGACAAAAATCATCAGAAACTGGATGTCGATCTTCCGCTGCCTTAATCCACGCCAGACATCGTGCGCGGCAAACCAACCGCCGCAGCCATAAGCGATTGTAAACGCTGCGACGATCAGTGCGGCGGGAAGTGCCGCACGCTGGAAAAAGAAACCAGAGAGCGTGCTCGCTCCGCAAATAGAAACGAGCACGAGCATGATCCGATAATCGTGCGGTGTTGCCGGAGGAGTCGGCCGGTTGCGCCAGCGCGGCAAAAAGATCGGCTTCCAAATTAAGCGCTTTTCCTTCGGCGGATGCGCGCGATGAAATTCAACAACGTGATCGTTGAGGTGATGTCGATGGAACAGGCCTGATTGGCCGTTTGGCCGCATCGAGATTCGCCATTCGCCGTCAAACTCCTGATGCACCTGGGTCGCGACCCGTTGAAAAAGTTTCTTCGGCGGCCGGCGGTAAAATCCAACGTCAATTTCGCGCGCGGTCGCGTCGATTCGCAGCCGCTTTACTTCCGGATAGCGGTCGAGAATTCTCTCGACTCTCGATCCGACACCGGCGAACCGCTTCGTCTCCTTCACTTGCACAGCAATGGCCCTCGTATGGCGCTAATGCTCAAGCGTCATTCAGCCAATGCCGAATCAGCAATGTGTAGAGCGCGACGACTCCAGCAGTAACGATCACGATCAGGTATTCCATAAGATTGCTCCTTTTATGGAATAAGGTTGGACTGCTCGGCGATGCCCGGCTTGCTACGATTTGCGTTTCGCTGAGCAAAAATTGTTCGCTGTTCGTGGCCGGTGACTGAATTCGAACCTCCTTATTAAAAAGGGTCTCAGCGCAGCGCAAAAAACGCACACGATTTAGCAAGCGTCGAGCAGCGTGATCCGACACGCGCAGGCAAAGTGCATGCATGAAAACGCAAGCATTGCTCGAACGCGGCACCTCCACCGGCATCGGTTTGAAACGAATTCTGGTACCGGTGGATTTCTCGCCATTGTCAAAAAAAGCGCTTCATTATGCGACGCGACTCGCGCAGCAGTTTGGCGCCGAGATTGATTTGTTTCATGTGATCGAGCCCGAGATCCCGCCGGCTTTCGATGGCTTCATGATCGCGCCGCCGGCGGTCTCGAACGGATCAAGCGCGCACTGCGCGGGACAACTGAAGGCGTTGGTAAATTCGGTCCGAAACGCCGGAGTAACGCGCGTCAGTCCAACTGTCCGCTGCGGCTTGGCCGCGATTGAGATCGTAGAAGCGGCCAAAGAGCTCGATGTCGATCTGATCGTGATCGCGACCCACGGGTATACCGGCTGGAAACATTTCGCTATCGGCAGCACCGCCGAACGCGTGGTCCGAGCCGCGCCTTGTCCCGTGCTCGTAGTCCGCGAGAAAGAACACGAATTCGTTTAGCCACCGCAAATTGAAACCGAAAGAGAAAGAAGAGGCTGATGAAAACACTACTCGAACCACCCAAAAGAACTAAACAAACAGAAGTTGAATCGATGGCGACGCGAGTCGCGCTCCATCCTTTTCTAGCCGGAATGAACCCGACCCAGCTCGCCTTGTTGACCGATTGCGCCATTCCGGTCCAATTCAAAAAAGGCCAGACCATATTGCGCGAAAACGACCTGGCGAACCGCTTTTATTTGATCGAGAGCGGGAAAGTCGTGCTCGAATCCGGCGAAGGATTCGGCGAGCCGGTGATCGTTGAAACAATCGGCGCGGGCGATTTGCTCGGCTGGTCGTGGATGTTCCCGCCTTACGTCTGGCACTTCACCGCTCGCGCGACTGAACCTACGAACGCAATCTTTTTCTATGGGACAATCCTGCGTGAATACTGCGAGCGGGATCATTCGCTCGGGTACGAGTTATTTAAACGAATTACGCCGATCATGATGAAACGGTTGCAATCGGCGCGGAGAAGAATGCTCTCGGTCCATGCCCACGGCGCCGCTCTGGAACCGGCCGTTCTCGAGTCGCCATTTTTGGATCAGGAAAACGATTCGGCGGAAGATTATTAGGGTGCGCCAAGTTTATAGTTGGTGAGGCTGCCCCACGGACGGAATCGGATTGACGCTGATATTCCGCGACCGGATGTTAGCTTGTCCTTCCATCCGATGTC
>DASTJU010000175.1:0-2373 GCA_035716295.1 Chthoniobacterales bacterium
AAGCCGACCAGGAGAGAAGCGGCCTTGGCCTCGCAACTTGTTACGGCATTGTCCATCAAAGCGGCGGACACCTGCGCGTTGAGAGCGAAACGGGTAAAGGCACTGTTGTTCAGATTTATCTTCCACGCGTATCGGCGCCGCCGCCGCCTTCCTACAAAAAACCAAGTGGTAAGAAACCGCGCGGCGGAACTGAAACCATTCTCGTTCTCGAAGACGACATCAGTGTTCGGCATATCTCCGTGCGAATGTTGCGGGGACTCGGCTACCAGGTAATCGAAGCGGCCAACGGCCACGACGCTCAGCGCTTGCTCAGTGAAAACGGCAAAAAAAAGGTCGACCTCCTTCTCACCGATCTCGTGATGCCGCAAATAAGCGGACGCCGCTTTGCCGATTCACTGCGCGCGGCTTATCCCAATATCAAAGTCCTTTTTATCTCCGGATATCTTGAAGAATCGCTTCAACCAAGCGATCGATGCGAACCAGAAATGTTTTTCCTGCCAAAACCCTTCGACTCGGAGCAATTGGCCGCCAAAGTTCGCGAAGCACTCGGTGGGTAGGGACGCCGCTGTGGCGTCCAGACATCGCAACGGGATGTCCTGCTAGTTGTCGATTGTCGATCTTGCGCCCAAATTGCAAGCGCTTGATCACGTTCAAAGAAATCGAAGCAGCGCGCGAACGCATCGCTGGCGCCATTTTTTATTCGCCTTGCCTGCCGTCGATTCCGCTCAGCGAAATCAGCGGCATGCAAATTTTCTGCAAGCTCGATAACTTGCAACGGACCGGAAGTTTTAAGGAACGCGGTGCGCGCAACGCCCTAGCCCAGCTTTCAGCCGATCAAAAAAAACGTGGTGTAATCGCCGCATCGGCGGGGAACCATGCTCAGGCGCTCGCGTATCAAGGAAAACTTCTCGGTATTCCGGCAACGGTGGTCATGCCGCAGTACGCGCCGCTGATCAAAGTGAGCAATTGCCAAATGCTCGGCGCAAATGTCATTTTGCACGGCAAAGATTTCGCGGAAGCAAAAGCGCACGCGGATAAGATCGCGAGTGAAAAGGGCCTTGCTTACATCGACGGTTACGACGACCCCGCTATCATCGCCGGCCAGGGCACGATGGGAATCGAGATCATCGATCAGGTGAAAGATATTGATGCTATTGTCGTTCCGGTCGGCGGCTCTGGTTTAGTCGCCGGTGTTTCGCTGGCGGTCAAAACTTTGCGACCGAAAACGAAAGTCATCGCGGTTGAAGCTGAAAATGTCGCCAGTTTTTCCGCGGCGCTGGAAGCGAGCAAACCGACTAAAATCAAATTGCACCCGACACTCGCTGACGGCCTCGCCATCCCCCAAGTTGGGGCGAACGCGTTTGCGATCGCGCGTGAACACGTCGATCAAGCGGTCACTGTCACCGAAGAACAAATCGCGATCGCAATTCTCCGACTGATCGAGCTTCAGAAAACCGTGGTGGAAGGTGCAGCCGCCACGCCCCTCGCTGCTGTGCTGTCCGGCAAATTGTCAGACCTCGCGGGCAAACGTGTCGTTCTTCTATTATGCGGTGGGAACATCGATCCGAATATCCTCAGCCGCGTGATTGAGCGCGGTCTCGTTGCCGACGGGCGCTTGAGCCGATTCACCGCCGTCATCAGCGACCGCCCCGGCGGACTGGCGGATCTTGCCAAACAAATCGCGGCGACCGGAGCGAGTATCAAAGAAGTGGTGCACGACCGCGCGTTCGCCAGCTCGGATGTTTCGACCGTCAATGTGCTTTGCACCGTTGAAACGCGAAACCACGAGCATTTCGCGCAACTTCGCGCCCATTTGAAATCCTACGGCGTCGAAACTTACGACACGAAATAATCTTCGGTCGCGGCGATCTACGACCGCCGTCCCACATTGAAAAGTTAGTCGCGTTCCGTAGTCTGTTGGGTGCATTTGCGCGAGGAAAAGATCGACATCGTCAACCGCCAATCCGGTTCGGACTTTGCGCGACGGCATATCGGCCCAAACGAAGACGAAGCCGCGGAAATGCTGCGCGCGATCGATTTTGAAAACCTCGATGCTCTGATCGATGCGACCGTTCCGAAAAACATCCGGCTCGATCGAGGATTAAATTTGCCGGAAGCGAAGTCGGAAAACGAAGCGCTCGAGGAACTGCGCGCGATTTCAAAGAAAAACAAGATCGCGAAATCTTTTATCGGGGCCGGTTATTCGGATTGCATCACGCCGCCGGTGATTCAGCGGAACGTTCTCGAAAACCCCGGCTGGTACACCGCTTACACGCCTTACCAAGCTGAGCTCGCACAAGGCCGGCTCGAGGCGCTTCTCAATTTTCAGACCATGATTATCGATCTTACTAAGCTCGACATTGCCAACGCCTC
>DASTJU010000176.1:0-2000 GCA_035716295.1 Chthoniobacterales bacterium
ATCGAGCGTATTCAAAACTACATGATGAAGGCGTTGAATGAGGCCAAGCTGAATACGAGCTGGATCCGGCCTAACGAAGAGTGGCTTGGCGCCACCCGCGATTTTATCGCCCGAATCTTGGAGCCATCGGCCAAGAATAAATTTCTACCGAGCTTTCTACCGGTGGTGGAAGAGATCGCGCGACTCGGCGCGATCAATTCGCTCGCGCAAACGCTCCTCAAGCTCACGTCGCCCGGCGTGCCGGACATTTATCAGGGGAACGAGATCTGGGATTTTTCGCTGGTCGATCCCGACAATCGGCGGCCGGTCGATTACCAGCGGCGTCGCGAAATGCTGGATGCGCTTGGCGCGAGCACACCGGATGAACTTTTACAGAATTGGCCCGATGGACGGATCAAAATGTTTCTCATCCACCGGCTGCTCAAATTCCGAAACGAACATGTCGATCTTTTCCAGCGCGGAAATTATTTGCCGCTTGCGGCGAGCGGAACATTTGCGGATTGCTGCGTGAGCTTCGCCCGGCAAATCGAGAATCGATGGATGGTGGTGATTGCGCCGCGTCTTTCCTCACGAATCGGCTTCCCGCCGATTGGCGACAAATGGAAAGATACGGTTGTCGATCTTCCGAAAAATCTTGAAATGAAAAACGCACGCGACGTTTTCACCGGCCGCGAGATCGCCGCGCAAGATCGACAGGTGAAATTGAGCGACGCGTTATCGACCCTGCCGTTCGCCGCCCTGACAAATATTTAGGTCGGCGGCGCGCCGCGGACAAAACTCTCGCAAAGACCTACGATCCACTGCGAAAAACTGGCGGTATTGGTGGCGAGATCGGCCGCGAAACTGTCGAGCGTGATTTGGGGAGAGACGATGATGAGCATCCCGCCAAGGAGCGCGAGATTCATGAGATAGATGACAACCAGCGAGAAAAAGGTGCCGTGATCGCGCAAGTCGGTTTGATTTTTCGGGATCATCCAACAGGTGAACGTGAGATGGAACGCCCAGGTCAGGCCGATGATGGCGTAGAGCCAGCGGCCATAGGGATGGACGTTGTAAAACAGACCGAGCACGCCGTAGAGCGCGATGGCTAGAATGCTGTAGAGCGGAAAAAAATAGGGCGCGAGCGCGATGAAGAAATTGGTGCGGTTAGTCACGATGTGTCCGCCGTCGCGACCGACCTTGAAGCGGCTAACGCGGCCGCCCATCAACAGAACCCAGACCGCATGCGTGAGTTCGTGCCCGAAAACATAAATCACAATTGGCCGCGGCAGACCGAAGAAAGTGATGAGCCAGAGCACGGCGCCGAGCGAGAAGAACCAGAATTCCTCGGCCATCCACAACCGCTCCGTCACGGTCGCGCGCGCGAAAGCGGTGAAAAATGTCTGGCTCAGAATCACGCACGCCGGCAAAAGAAAAAGCGCCCCGATGTTTTTTACCCACCGATTGGGGACGGAGAGGGGATGGTTCACCTGCCGCGAGCGCGTCGTCGGCACGACGTAAGGCGTGATTTTTACCCCGCGCGGGCTTTGCGGTTTGGAGGGCATTTGGTTGGCCGGAGATTACGCAGATTGGCGCAGAGTTTGGAAAGAGAAATTGACCCGCAGTTAAGATCGACAAGGGCGCTTCGCAGAGCGAAGCAGCGACAGCTAGGCGCGCCCCATGTAGGCGCCGGTGCGGGTGTCGATCTTGATCGTCTCGCCTTCTTTAATAAAGAGCGGGACGTTGATGGTTTTGCCGGTTTCGAGTTTGGCCGGCTTGGTCACGTTGCTGGCGGTGTCGCCGCGCAAACCTTCGGCCGATTCGATCACTTTCAAGCTGACCGACGCCGGCAATTCGACCTGGACCGCTTTGCCCTCGGCGTAGAGAACCTGCACGCTCAGGTTTTCCACTAGATAATCTTTGGCATCTCCGAGCAAATTTTCCTGTAGATCGACCGTTTCGTACGTCTCCGGGTCCATGAAATGGTAGCCGCTGTGGTCTTTGTAACTGAACTCGATTTG
>DASTJU010000177.1:0-14361 GCA_035716295.1 Chthoniobacterales bacterium
CCCAGCGCGATCTCGATCATCCAGCATCCTTCCGATCAACAAATCGGTTGACAACATGCGCCCACGCTCGCAATGTCAGCGCTCCGTTTTTATGATCGCGTCGCAGCTTACACCCTCGACTCTCGCCGCCAGCGCGCCGACCATTCTTCAATTCCCGGCGGAAACCAACCGCACCGTCAGATCCTTGCGCCATATGACGACCCAACTCCTCCAGGAAGCAGCTCAAGTGATTCCCAATCAGCAACTCCTGATTAACGTTGTCTCCAAGCGCGTTCGCCAGCTCGGTCTCGGACATCGTCCCATGGTTGAAACAACGCTGCGCATGTCGTTGACCGACATCGCGCTCAAGGAAATCATCGCCGGTAAGCTCGCATTCGAGCCTCTCAAAGGCCCGGAGAACGCGTAACCTTCCATCGCGTTTCACACGCGATCATGCCCGCCGAGTCGATCCTTAATCGCAAGGCGCTCCGGGATTTTCACATCCTCGAGCGCTACGAAGCCGGTATCGAGTTGAAAGGCAGCGAGGTTAAATCCATCCGCGCCGGCAAGGCCAACATCAGTGATGCTTTCGCGCGGATCGAGAACAGCGAGGCGTTTCTCTACAATGCTGACATTCAGCCCTACGAAAAGGCCAGTCATGAAGTTCCTGCGGCCAAACGTGTCCGCAAACTTTTGCTACACCGTCAGGAGATCGACAAACTTTACGGCGAAAGCCAGGTCAAAGGTCGAGCGCTTATTGTCCTTAAGCTTTATTGGAAAAACGGAAAACTCAAAGCCGAGCTCGGCGTTGGCCAGGGCAAAGTCGCTCATGACAAGCGTGCTGACTTGAAAAAGCGCGCCGTGGAACGCGAGACCGCTCGCGAAGTTGCCCGTTTCAATCGAAAACACTCTTGATACTGTAGCGATGGTCTATGACCGTCGAACTATTGACCTCTTCAACGCTAGGATAATCCGCGATGTCATCTTCCAGTTTTTTCCAAAATAAAGTCGCCTTCATCACCGGCGGTTCCCGCGGCCTTGGCTTGGAAATCGCACGTCAGATTTGTGCGCGCGGAGGAAAAGTCGCTCTGATTGCGCGGGATGCCGAAGAACTCCTGCGCGCCAAAACTGACTTGGATCGCTTCGCGACTGAAGTCCTGACGATCCAATGCGACCTGCTTGAGACGGCGCAAATCCAATCCGCAGTCCAACAGACGCTTCAACGCTTCGGCAAGATCGACATCTTGATCAACAACGCCGGCATCATTGAAATCGGTCCTATCGAGCATTTACAGTTCAAAGATTTCGATCGTGCCATGCGCCTCCATTTTTGGGCGCCATTTATCTTGTACTTACTCGTCGCGCCTCGGATGCGCGCCAACGGCGGTCGCATCGTCAATATTTCTTCCATCGGAGGAAGAATCGCCGTGCCGCATATGGCGGCCTACTCCGCCAGCAAGTTTGCGCTCACCGGTTTCTCAGACGCGATTCGCGCGGAACTCGCGCGAGACAACATCTTCGTCACCACCGTCACGCCCGGATTGATGCGCACCGGTTCCCAAATCCATGCGAAGTTCAAAGGCGATCATTCTGCCGAATACAAATGGTTCGATTGGTCGCGCAAGATTCCTTTGGCTTCCATTTCGGTCGAACGCGCTGCCCGAAAAGTCTTGAACGCGTGCCGGCGCGGTAAGCCCAACCTTGTCATGCCCTGGCCAGCTTATTTCATCATCGCCGCGAACGCGTTATTTCCGAACCTGACCGCGCGTGTTATGAAAGTCGTGAATCGATCGATGCCGCCGCGGGTCAGTAAAAGCGGCGACGAAGCGCGCTCTGGCGCTGAAGTTCGCGGCGAGAAGTGAAACCCAAGCGCCTCTTCGTCGCGATCAGCCCGCCGCCAGTTATCCAGCAATCCCTAGTCGATCTTGATCCGCGCATTCCTGGCGTGCACTGGACTGCGCGCGATCAAATGCATCTCACACTCGGTTTCTTTCCCGATACATCGGAACATGTCGATCGTGCATTGCGCGAAAATCTGAGCGCGATCGAGTTCCGCGCGTTTTTTCTTCCCATCCAAGGCGTTGGGATGTTTCCACCTAAAGGTCCGCCGAAAATCATCTGGATCGGCGTTGGAAAAGGTCATCCACATCTTTTTCAACTTCACAAACGGGTGCAGGATGCAGCACTGGCCGCCGGACTCGAGGCCGATCTGCGCCCCTGGCATCCGCACATTACGCTTGCGCGTTGTCATGGCGCCCTTGGCGGGGTACTTCGAAAATTTTTAAAGTCGAATGCCGAACTCGACGCCGGAATGTTTCGCGTCGACGCGTTTTATCTTTATTGCAGCGAGCTCACGCCGGCTGGTCCAATTCACACTTGTGAGATGTCGATCCCGGCTGCCAAAGGCGAGAATGAGTAAGATCAGCGACTCGACAACGGCGCGGCCACATGTTCGAGCGGCCGGCGCTCGGCGGCCACTCCGATCCAAAGTTCAACAATCGCACCGAAAATCATCAGCACTGCTGCGACCAAATATCCGATGAACAACGCATCGCTCGAACCGGTCCCGATGATCCACCCGAAGAGTATCGGCGCGCCGACTCCGCCGGTCAGCGTCCCGATTGCATAGAAAATTGCGATCGCGAACGCGCGGATCTCGAGCGGAAAAATTTCGCTGACTGTCAAATAAGCTGAGCTCGCCGCCGCCGAAGCAACGAAAAAGATAATCATCCAAGCCAGCGTCTGTGTCTGGGCGGTCAACAGTCCCGCATGAAAAAGCCACCCAGTAAACGCGAGCAAGATTCCCGAAAGTCCGTAAGTCGCGGCGATCATTTGTTTGCGACCGATCGTGTCGAACAAATGTCCGAGCACTACCGGGCCCAGGACATTGCCGAGCGCAAACGGCAGAAGATAAAGGCCAACGCTCTGTTCCGGCACTCCATAAAACCGCATCAAGACCAGCGCATAGGTAAAAAAGATCGCGTTGTAAAAAAAAGCCTGGGTCGCCATCAGGACGAAGCCGAGAAGCGAGCGCTGTCGGTGTTGATGCACGATCGCGTTCCAAATCTCACGCCACGGCGTGTGCGTTCGGGTGTGGATCCGCGTTGGCGGAGAATCATGTGCCGGCAACTTTTCAGGATCCGATACAAATCGGCGCTCGACTTCATCCACAATCTCTTCCGCTTCAGCATTTCGTCCGTGAATCATTAACCAGCGCGGACTTTCCGGAATCCAACGGCGAAAGAAAATCACGATTAGACCCAGAGCCGCGCCGATTCCAAATGCGAAACGCCAGCCCAACGAGATCGGAAATCGATTCGGATCGAGCAAAATGACAGTCGCGCCTGAACCAAGAGCTGCGCCGACCCAATAGGAACCGTTGATCATCAAATCGACGCGGCCGCGCACCCGCGCCGGAATCAGTTCGTCGATTGCCGAATTGATCGCGGCGTATTCTCCGCCAATTCCGGCGCCGGTCAGCGCGCGAAAAAAGGCATAGCTCGCAAAATTCCATGAGAACGCCGACAGCGCCGTCCCAATGAGATAGACCGCGACTGTAATGAAGAACAATTTCTTTCGGCCGAAGCGATCTGTTCCGTAGCCAAACAGCAGCGCACCGATCACCGCTCCGGCGAGATAGCATGTCGCGGTCGCGCCGACTTCGATATCCGTCAGACCGAGTGTTTCACGCCGGGTTAAAATTCCGCCTAACGAGCCAGCGAGAGTGACTTCGAGCCCATCAAGAATCCAAGTCGCTCCGAGAGAGATGACGATTAACCAGTGCCAGCGGCTCCACGGCATCCGGTCCAGCCGCGCCGGCACGTACGATTCCACCGTTTCGCCATTCGCCATTTGGTCGCTAGGGTGCCCAACGCGACGAAATTTTTCTACTTTCTAATTTTTACTTCCTACTTTGCTAGTCTTCGTAGGTCGGCAATCCTTTGGCGCGTCGTTTTTCTTTGATGTAGTTCACCATGTCTTCCGACTTTTTGAACTCGTCGGATTTAAATGGCGGTTTCTTCTTTCGACGCAAAACGCTGTACCACCAGCGCCAGTAATTCTGCCAGGTGTCGTAGCCGGCTTCGGGCTTTTCCTTCGCAATCTCGGCGGCGATGCGTTCATCCACGCGCTCTTTCCAATATTGCTCTTCCGACACGTTGCTCACCGTGGTTCGGCCCCCTTGGTCCGTGCGATATTCCCGAATGGTGCGGCGGGACCCACAACCCACCAGCAAAGTTGCAACAAGCAGGAGCACAATGATTCGTCGCGAGTGAATTGTTTGCATGATCAATCAGAAGGGTTTCTAGAATAAAACAAATCTCCGATTTCGAAAGCGAGCACTTTCGAAGCTAAGCAGTGCGACCGCAACAGTTCTTGTATTTCTTACCGCTGCCGCACGGACACGGTTCGTTTCGCCCAACTTTTGGCAGCGAACGCCGGGCCGGCAGATCGACCGACATCTCGCCCGCACCGTCGCCGTCCATTGCGACTCCGGCCATCGCGCCAACCGGCTGTGGTTGACGCGCGCGAGCCGGCGCGTTCGCCGTCGGCGCGGTCGGTGCGTCTTCGCGCAGCAAAAACTGGGGCAGACTCGCCAGAAAATTCTCGAAAGCCTGCAGGTTCGATGTGCTCCGGAAAAGATTGTGGAGCACTTCATTCTTAATGTTCGCCATCAGGTCAACGAACATGTCGTAAGCCTCGGTTTTGTATTCGATCAACGGATCTTTTTGGGCGTAACCGCGGAGATAAACGCCTTCCCGCAACGCGTCCATCGCGTAGAGATGTTCCTGCCAAAGGCGGTCGATTGCGTTCAAAATGATGTAGCGCTCGAGACTCTTGACCGCCGTCGGCTCCTCGTGACTCGATTTTCGCTCGTAGGATTCCTTGATCTTGCCAATCAGAAATTGCGCATTTTCATCCGCACTGCGCGTCTCGAATTGCGCTTTCTCTTTCGTTAGGCCAAGCGGAAACGTCGTATTCACCCAGTGCATCAGTCCGCTGTAGTTGGGCTCATCGCCCTCGAGATATTCTTTCAACTTCCCCGGCACCGCTTCATCGATCACTTCGTAGATCAATGTGCGCGGTTCCTCCGAATCGATCACTTCGTTGCGATACGTGTAAACAACTTCGCGCTGCATGTTCATCACGTCATCGAAATCAAGCGTGCGTTTGCGGATCAAATAATTGCGCTGCTCGACGCGCTTTTGCGCCGTCTCGACTGACTTGTTCAACCAGCGATGCTCCAGCTCCTGCCCTTCCTCGAGACCGAAACGTTCCATGATTTTGGTCATGCGATCGGCCGCGCCGAAATTGCGCATGAGATCGTCCTCGAAGCTGACATAGAATCGTGATCCGCCCGGATCGCCCTGGCGCGCGCAACGACCGCGAAGTTGTCGATCTATCCGGCGCGCTTCGTGCCGTTCGGTTCCGAGAACAAATAATCCACCCAAATCCGGCACCCCGGGGCCGAGCTTAATGTCAGTGCCACGGCCGGCCATGTTGGTCGAAATCGTCACCGTCCCCGGCTGGCCTGCGCGTTGAACAATCTCGGCTTCCTGCATGTGAAATTTCGCGTTCAACACGTTATGCGGAATTTTTTCACGCTTCAGCATTCGGCTGAGCAACTCAGACGCTTCCACGCTCACTGTGCCGACCAGCACCGGCTGCTGCTTGGTGTGATGATCCCTGATTTCGTTGATCACCGCGTTGTATTTTTCACGACGCGTTTTGTAAATTCGGTCGTTGTGATCCTTGCGCGCCACCGGCCGATTCGTCGGAATAACGTTCACGTCCAGCTTGTAAATGTCGTGAAACTCGGCCGCCTCGGTTTCCGCGGTGCCGGTCATGCCCGCCAGCTTTTGGTAAAGCCGAAAATAATTTTGGATGGTGATCGTCGCCAGCGTTTGCGTCTCGCGGTCGATCTGCACGCCCTCTTTCGCTTCGACGGCCTGATGCAGCCCGTCACTCCAACGTCGCCCCGGCATTTTCCGGCCGGTGAATTCATCGACAATGACGACTTTGTTCTCTTCGACGACGTACTGGACGTCTTTGTCGAACACACAGTAGGCGCGGAGCAAATTCGAAATGTTGTGAATCCGTTCCGCCTGCTCGTCGCAATGCTGTTGGCGCTCCGATTTCCTTTTATCCTTCTCTTCGTCTGCCAGCGTCTCATCCAGATCGATCTCGGTGAATTCGCTGATTAGGTCCGGCAACACGAACGCGTTCGGATCGTCCGGGTTCAGAAACGCTCGCCCCTGTTCGGACAAATCCGATTCGTTCGATTTTTCGTCGATCGTAAAAAACAATTCCTCTTTTAGCAGGAATAATTCTTCCTTGCGCGTGTCGGTGTAGAACGAGAGCTCGGCTTTATCGATCGCGCGCCGCTTGTCCGTGTCTTCCATCATTCGCAGCAATTGTTTATTGCGCGGCTGGCCCAATTTCACTTTGAACATGAGCCGTCCGCCCGTTTCAACATCGCCCTGCTCAAATTTCTCCGCGGCTTCGCTGGCCACGCGATTGCACAACATCGTTTGTTTGCGCACCAACTGCTCGATCAACGGCTTCCATTTATCGTACTGATGGGTTGAGATCGTGGCCGGGCCGCTGATGATGAGCGGCGTGCGCGCCTCGTCGATCAAGATCGAGTCTACTTCATCGACAATCGCGTAATGGTAACCGCGCTGGACTTGTTGCTCGCGCGTGGTCGCCATTCCGTTGTCGCGCAAGTAATCGAAACCGAACTCGCTGTTCGTTCCGTAAGTGATGTCGCAGGCGTACTGTTGGCGACGGACGTCCGGTTCCTGGTCGTGTTGAATGCAACCAACGGTCAAGCCAAGGAAATTGTAGAGCGCACCCATCCATTCCGCGTCGCGCCGGGCCAAATAATCGTTCACCGTCACCAAATGGGCGCCGCGTCCAGTTAACGCATTCAGATAGAGGGGCAACGTCGCAACCAAGGTCTTGCCTTCGCCCGTCGCCATCTCCGCGATTCGGCCACGATGCAAAACCATTCCGCCGACCAACTGCACATCGAAGTGCACCATGTCCCACGTCATCGGCTGTTCGACGACACTGAAAGAGTGACGTCCTTCTTTCAGTCGCCGCGCTGCGTTCTTCACCGCTGCGAACGCTTCCGGCAAAATCTCGTTGAGCTGGTTCCACTGCTCTTCCGGGTCCGAAATTTTCGCCAGTTCGTCCTTCCAAGCCGCCGTTTTCGCGCGCAACGCGTCGTCGGACAAGCTCTTAAACTGCTCGTCGAACTCGTTGATCCGACGCACCATCGGCGCCAATCGCCTTAGCTCACGCTGGTTTTTCGAACCGACTATCTTCTTTAAAATCCAACCAACCATGTCATTTCCAGTATCGACGAGATTCGGTCATTTGTCATTCTGCGGCGCAGTCGCTAAGCTGAAATCATGAAGAAAATCATCTCCACTTCCGACGCACCGGCCGCGCTCGGCCCCTACTCTCAGGCGGTCCGCGTTGGATCGACAATTTACTGCGCCGGGCAGATTCCGCTCGACCCAAAGTCCGGCCAGATCGTCGCCGGGGGCATCGAAGCGCAAACGCGGCGCGTTATGGACAACATCACGGCGATTTTGAAAGCGGAAGGTCTCACTTGCGACAACGTTGTGAAGACAACGATTTTCCTCGCCGATCTCGGAGACTTCCAAAGTGTGAATGAAATTTACGGTTCCTATTTCAAACAAGCACCGCCCGCGCGTTCGACGGTGCAGGTGGCCGCGTTGCCAAAAGGTGCGCGAGTGGAAATTGAAGTAATCGCAGTCGCGGACTCCGGCGGCTCATCGGCTGAAGTCGCCGCCGATACCTCTGGGTAGATGAGCGAAGACCTGCTCGCCCTATTCCGAAAAACCGGCGCTCTTCTCGACGGCCATTTCGTTTTGCGCTCCGGTTTGCATAGCCGGGAGTATTTTCAGTGCGCCATCCTCCTTCAGCACACCGACATTGCCGAGCGCGTCTGCAAAATGCTGACGGACAAATTACGGGGTTTTGACTGCGATTCCGTCATCTCCCCTGCCCTCGGCGGAATTATTGTCGGTCAGGAAGTAGGGCGCTCGTTAGGCAAACGCCATATTTTCACCGAAAAAGAGGATGGCAGACTGGTGCTGCGTCGCGGATTCAAGATCGACAAGGGCGAAAAATTTGTCGTGGTAGAAGACGTAGTCACCCGCGGTGGTCGCGTTCAGGAAACCGTCGACATCGTTCGCGCGCATGGCGGAATTGTCACCGCCGTCGGCGTGATTGTCGATCGCAGCGGCAAGACCAAGCCGGATTTCGGTTGTCCATTTGTTAGTTTAGTCGAAATGAATGTGGAGAATTTTGCCGCAGATAAATTGCCAACTGATCTCGCTAAAATCCCCGCCATAAAACCCGGAAGCAAATGACCGATCAAAAATCGGAACCAAAATCAGCCGCTGCTGCGACGATTCGAACAAAACCTCACGGCTTTATCTCGGATTTTTGCCACTCGTCGGTCGGTAGAAAGATGATCGTCGCCGCGACCGGTGTAATTCTAATTCTCTTCGTCACCGGCCATCTGTTGGGCAATCTCCAAATTTTTCTCGGGCCGGAATGGATCAACGCCTACTCGCAGCACTTGCGCGATTTAGGTCCGCTCCTTTGGCTCATTCGCGCGTTTCTGTTGGTCAGCGTGATTCTTCATATTTACTTCACGATTCATCTGGCAATTGAGAACCGGGGAGCGCGGCCGGAGTCGTATCGCGACAGAAATTACGTGAAGGCGAGCTGGGCCTCGCGTCACATGGTCGTCAGCGGACTGGTCGTGCTCGCCTTTATCATTTTTCATCTGCTCCACTTCACCGCCCGCAAATTCAATCCGCAATTCCCGCTCCTGAAACTTGATCCGCTCAATCGTTACGACGTTTATTCGATGATGGTCTATGGATTCCAAAACGTTTACGTGTCGACCTTTTACATTGTCGGTCTTTTTCTCCTCACCCTCCATCTCACTCACGGTTCCTCGAGTTTCTTTCAATCGCTCGGCTTAAATAATCAAAGGCTGACGCCGAAGCTCGCCATCGGAGGGCGAATTTTCGCCTGGTTGCTTTTCATCGGCTTCGCCTCCATTCCCATCGCCGTCTTGCTCGGATTCATCCAACCGGCCCAACAATTATGATCGGAAATTTCGAGGCGCGGATTCCGTCTGGCCCACTCGATCGCAAGTGGGCCAGTCACAAAGACCATTCTCGGCTCGTTAGTCCAAACAATCGTCGCAAATTTGAAGTCATTATAGTCGGCTCGGGACTGGCCGGCGGTTCGGCCGCAGCGACCCTGGGCGAGCTCGGCTACCGCGTGAAATGTTTCTGTTACCAGGATTCGCCGCGGCGGGCGCATTCCATCGCTGCGCAAGGTGGAATCAACGCTGCGAAAAATTATCAGAACGACGGCGACAGCGTTTACCGCTTGTTCTACGACACGATTAAAGGCGGCGATTTTCGTTCGCGCGAAGCCAACGTTTACCGGCTCGCCGAAGTCAGCTCAAACATCATCGATCAGTGCGTCGCGCAAGGCGTTCCGTTTGCGCGCGAATACGGCGGCTTGCTTGCGAATCGCTCCTTTGGTGGCGCGCAGGTTTCGCGAACGTTCTACGCGCGCGGACAAACCGGCCAGCAACTTCTGCTTGGCTGTTATCAGGCTCTCTGTCGCCAAATCGCCGCCGGGACGGTGCAAATGTTTCCCCAAACCGAAATGCTCGACGTCGTGCTTGTCGATGGTCACGCCAAGGGAATCGTTACCCGAAATTTGCGCACCGGTAAGATCGACAACGTCGCGGCCGACGCGGTCGTACTCGCGACCGGCGGTTACGGAAATGTTTTTTATCTCTCAACCAACGCGCGCGGCTGCAACGTCACGGCGACCTATCGCGCTTACAAAAAAGGCGCGCTCTTCGCCAATCCTTGTTTCACTCAGATCCATCCCACCTGCATTCCGCATTCCGGAGATTACCAATCGAAATTGACTTTGATGTCGGAATCGCTGCGCAACGACGGCCGCGTCTGGGTCCCGAAGCGAAAGGAAGACGCCAAGAAATCGGCAAACGAAATCCCGGAGAGCGATCGCGATTATTATCTCGAGCGAAAATATCCGAGCTACGGCAATCTCGCGCCGCGCGACATTTCATCGCGCGCGGCCAAAGAAGTCTGCGATGAAGGCCGCGGCGTTGGACCGAGCGGGCGGGGCGTCTATTTGGACTTCGCCGACGCGATCAAGCGACTTGGCGAAGAAACGATCCGCGAGCGCTACGGCAACTTGTTCGAGGTTTACGAGAAAATCACGGGCGAGAACGCCTACCAGATCCCGATGCGGATTTATCCCGCGGTTCATTACACCATGGGCGGGCTTTGGGTTGATTATAATCTGATGAGCAACATCCCCGGCCTTTTCGTAATCGGTGAAGCGAATTTTTCCGATCATGGCGCGAACCGACTTGGCGCGAGCGCGCTTATGCAAGGCTTGGCTGACGGTTATTTTGTTTTGCCCTACACGCTTCCCAATTATCTCGCCGGACAAATGGGCAAGCGGCCATCAAACGATCATCCTGAATTCATAAAAGCAAACAACGACGTTCGCGCGAAGATCGACAATCTTCTGAAAATAAACGGAAAACGCTCGCTCGATTCAATCCATCGCGAGCTCGGCACGCTTCTTTGGGACAAATGCGGGATGGCTCGAAACAAAAATGGCTTGGAAGAAGCGCTTCGAAAAATCCCCGAACTGCGCGAAAAATTCTGGCGCGAAGTCCGCGTACCGGGCGATGGCGAAGATTTCAATCAATCACTCGAACGCGCGGGTCGGGTGGCCGATTTTTTAGAATTCGCCGAGCTGATGTGCCTTGACGCCCTTGCCCGCGACGAATCGTGCGGCGCGCATTTCCGCGAAGAACATCAAACACCGGAAGGCGAAGCATTGCGCGACGACGATAAATTCGCGGACGTCTTCGCCTGGGAATTTCAAGGCAATGGCCAGATCGCGCCGCCGAAACTCCACCGCGAATCACTTCATTTCGAAACGGTCCACTTAACTCAGCGAAGCTATAAATGAACTTCAAACTCAAAGTCTGGCGGCAGAAAGATCGACAATCGCCTGGCAAGCTCGTCGATTACGATGCATCCGACATTCCGGCGCAGGCTTCGCTGCTCGAAATGCTCGACATCGTAAACGAGCGCCTCCTTCTGCGCGGCGAAGAGCCGATCGCGTTTGATTCCGATTGTCGCGAGGGAATTTGCGGAACCTGTTCGCTCACTGTTAACGGCGAAGCGCACGGTCCGGATCATCCCGGCGCGGCTTGCGAACTTTATATGCGCAAATTTCGCGATCACGCCACCATCGTGGTCGAGCCGTTCCGGGTAAAAAGTTTTCCAGTGATCAAAGATTTGGTCGTCGATCGGAGCGCGCTCGATCGCATTGTCCAGGCCGGCGGTTTCATTTCCGCGCGCGCCGGCTCGGCGCCGGAAGCCAATTCAGTTCCAGTTCCAAAGCACGATGCCGATCTTTCGATGGAAGCGGCTGCGTGCATCGGTTGCGGCGCATGCGCGGCGGCGTGCCCGAACGCGTCGGCAATGTTGTTCACCGCAGCGAAAGTTTCTCATCTCGCGCTTTTGCCTCAAGGCGAACCGGAACGGACCAGGCGCGTCGTCAGTATGGTGCAAGCAATGGATGCGGAAGGCTTTGGTAATTGCACTAACACTTACGAATGCGAAGCGGTCTGTCCGGCCGAAATCAGCGCGAGCTTCATTGCAAAATTGAATCGGGAATATTCGAGAGCGACTCTGCGCCGCAGCGCCGGCGAATAAGTCCGAGGTGCGAGCCGCACTGGCATTGGACTGGCCTTTAACGGAACTGAAATCAATCGCCCGTCCGCGTCTCGGTGCCATGCGCCCAAATCTCGCGATCGAGCTCTTCCCGCGCGCGCTTGATCACAAGATCGACATCAACACTTTCGCGCAGGACCGCGAAAACGGTTGAGCCGGAGCCGGACATCAGTGCCGCGCCGACTTCGCCTTGTTTCAGCAACCAAGCTTTCAGTTGCGAGAGAAAAACAAATTTCTCGAACACCGCTCGCTCCAGATCGTTCACTAAACTTTGACCCTCGAAATTCTGCGGCTGATACGAGATTCCCGGAACCTCCTTTGAATCCTGCCACCGCGAGTAAGCCCAGCCGCTCGAAACAGAGAATCCGGGTTTCAACAGCAAGATCGACAATTTCTTTGTTAACTTCATTGGACCGACGATTTCGCCGCGTCCTTTGCAAATCGCGGCCGAGTCGAAAAGGAAAAAGGCAACATCGGAACCAATGGTCGATCCAAGCTTCGCCAATTCTTCGCGCGAGAGGTTCGTTTCAAAAAGTTGATTCAGAGCGCGCAGCGTTGCGGCTGCGTCGCTGCTGCCGCCCCCGAGTCCAGCGCCATGAGGGATTTCCTTGTGAAGTTTAATTCCAACGCCGCCGCTGATTTTCGTTTTCTCAAAGAAAGCCTTTGCCGCGCGCACGACTAGATTGTCGTCGCCCGTCGGGACCGTTGGATCGTCGCAACTGAAATCAATCCGGCGCGATTGCCGCTCGATGTCGATCTTATCAGCGAGCGAGATCGGCGAGATCAGCGTCTCGATTTCATGAAAACCGTCATCGCGTCGCCCGAGAATCCTCAGGGAGAGATTGATCTTGGCGGGAGCGAGGACTTGCATCGTTTGCATTTCAATTGTCATGTCGAACGGACGCAATGACAAAGGCGACCGATAAAATAGTCGTTGCGCTCGACGTCGCGACTAAAAGCGAGGCAACGCGGCTAGTCGAGCAGCTGCGCGAGCAGATTTCGTTTTTTAAAATCGGACTGCAGCTTTATACCGCGGAGGGGCCGGAGATTGTGCGGGCTGTGACCGCAAGCGGCGCGAAAATCTTTCTCGACCTCAAACTTCACGACATTCCAAACACCGTCGCTCGCGCGGTCGAATCGGCGTCAGAACTCGGTGTGCAAATGCTGACAATTCACCTGAGCGGTGGAAGCGAAATGATTCGCGCTGCAGTGGCGGCAAGAAAAAGAGAGATGTCGATCCTGGGCGTAACCGTCTTGACCAGCTCGACCCAGCACACTCTCGATGAGATCGGAATCGAAGAGCAGCTCGACCGGCACGTCTTAAGACTGGGCAATCTGGGTGTCGCGGCCGGAATCGATGGTCTGGTTGCGAGCCCTTTCGAAACGAGATTTTTGCGGAGCGAACTTGGCGACAAAATTAAGATCGTTGTTCCCGGAGTCAGGCCGAGTTGGTCCGAGCCGGGCGATCAAAAGCGGTTCATGACGCCGCGCCAAGCAATCGAAGCCGGCGCAGATTATTTGGTAATTGGCCGGCCGATTACGGGCCACAAAGATCCGCGCGAGGCTGTCGCCAAGATTTTAAGCGAACTCGCGCCCTGAGATGTCGATCTTTGGGTCACTCGACGTTTGTCACGATGAACCGTCGCGAAGCGCGGCGGTCAACATGGCGATCGACGAAGCGTTACTCGAAACGGCAGAGGTTCCGACGATTCGTTTCTATCAATGGGATCATCCAGCGCTTTCGTTCGGATATTTTGGGAAGTTTACGGAAGTTTCAGCTCATTCCACAGAGCGCGATCTCGTTCGCCGTTGGACCGGCGGCGGAATTGTTTTTCATGGGAATGATCTGACTTATTCGCTCGTGATTCCGGCAGCCGATACGGCGTTTTCTGAATCGGCGATGTCGATCTACGAAAAAATACATGACGCGCTTCGGGCCGCGTTGGCCGCGAGTGGCCAAAATGTCGAGTTGGCCGCAACCGAAATGCCAAAAATTTCCGATTCCTGTTTTGCAAACGCGGTCCGCGCTGATGTTTTGTCTAATGGTCGCAAAGTCGCCGGCGCTGCTCAGCGCCGGACGCGGCGCGGACTTTTACAGCAAGGGAGCATTCAAGGCATCGATCTTACCAAGAACTTCGCGGATCAATTCGCAAGTGAACTTTGCTCAAAGTGTTACCCCAAGACGCTCGATGAGCGTTTGATCGAGCGCGCGCATGTAATTGCCGAGCAAAAATACAGCGCACCCGGCTGGCTCCAGCGCCGCTGAAAACAGCCGCGAAGGAAAATTTCATTGGAGCGGTCGTGTTGCTTTGACAACCGACAGACCGCCCCGCTATTCTGCGTCGGTGGAAATTTCTGCACGCTCGGGTCCAGGCCGGACTGGGATTAAAGCGAGTGGTTCTTCTCTCTCGTCGTTGGCGCGAGTCACGCAGTTAGTTCAACCGCAGCTCGACGAGGTCGACAAACGAATCATCAAACAAGCGACCGCATTTGATCCAGCGATCGAAGGTTACGTCACTTACGCTCTCGG
>DASTJU010000178.1:0-2866 GCA_035716295.1 Chthoniobacterales bacterium
GCAGCACGTGGCGACGATTCGCGACGAAATAGAGAAGCGTTATCCGAACCTTCATCTCGTTGGTCGCAACGGGATGCACAAATACAACAATCAGGACCACGCCATGATGACCGCGATGTTGTGCGTCGAAAATATTCTGGCCGACGCCAAGCTTTACGATCTCTGGCAAGTCAACGCCGACGCCGAATACCACGAACAAGGCGACGAAGTTTCCGACGAGAAAAATGGTTCGGGGTTGCGCCTTGTTCCGTCTCGCGTCGACCGCGAAGCCGAGCTCGCCTCCGAAACTTAAGATTCGGCGAACTCTTCGATCGGCGGACAAGAGCAGAATAAATTCCGGTCACCGTAAACATTGTCGATCCGCGCGACCGACGGCCAAAATTTGTGTTCGCGCGTCCACGGCGCGGGAAACGCCGCTTGCTCGCGCGAGTAGGGGTGCTCCCATTTTTCGGAAGCAATTTGTCGCGTGGTGTGCGGCGCATTTTTGAGCAAATTGTTTTGCCGGTCGGCGTTCCCATTCGCGATCGCATCGATCTCTTTGCGGATTGAAATCATCGCGTCGCAAAAGCGATCGAGCTCCTCTTTCGCTTCGCTCTCGGTCGGCTCGATCATCATCGTGCCAGCGACCGGCCAGGAAACCGTCGGCGCGTGAAATCCGTAATCCATCAAACGTTTGGCGACATCTTCGACCTCAATGCCCGCGTTTTTCCATTGGCGAAGATCGACAATGCACTCATGCGCGACCAGGCCGCGTTTACCTTTGAATAAAACGGGAAAATGCGGATCGAGACGTTTGGCTATGTAGTTCGCATTCAAAATCGCGATCTCGCTGGCACGCTTTAATCCATCGGCGCCCATCATACGGATGTACATCCACGAGATCGTGAGAATACTGGCGCTGCCGTACGGCGCTTGCGCCACCGGTCCAACGCGCTTGTTAAGATCGACATCTGGATTCAACGAAGCCGTCGCCGGAAGGAATGGCACCAAATGTTTGGCCACGCCGATCGGTCCGACGCCGGGACCGCCCCCGCCGTGCGGAATGCAAAACGTTTTGTGCAGATTCAAATGGCAAACATCGGCGCCGTAATCGCCCGGGCGGCAAAGACCGCACTGCGCGTTCATGTTTGCGCCGTCCATGTAAACTTGGCCGCCGTGTTTGTGCACGATCTCGCAAATCTCGCGGATAGTCGGCTCGAAAACGCCATGCGTGCTCGGATAAGTCACCATTAACGCGGCGAGATCGCGCGCGTGCGCGTCCGCCTTGGCGCGGAGATCGGCCAGATCGATATCGCCATCTTTTAGGGTGGCGACCGCAACAACTTTAAGTCCGGCCATGACCGCGCTCGCCGGATTGGTTCCGTGCGCGGACGTTGGGATCAGACAGACGTTCCGATGCGCTTCACTGCGCGAAGCGTGATATTCCCTGATCGCGAGCAATCCGGCGTATTCGCCTTGTGAGCCGGCGTTGGGTTGTAACGAAACTGCAGCGAATCCCGTGATCTCAGCGAGCCATTCCTCCAATTGTTTGCACATTTCGGTGTAGCCGTTGGTCTGCTCGTTCGGCGCGAACGGATGCAGTTTCGCAAATTCCGGCCACGAAATCGGAAACATTTCCGCGGTCGCGTTCAGTTTCATCGTGCACGACCCGAGCGGAATCATCGAATGGCAGAGCGAGAGATCGCGCGACTCGAGCTTTTTCAAGTAGCGCAGCATCTCGGTTTCGGTGTCGTGCGTGTTGAAGATCGGATGGGTTAGGAATTCTGAATTGCGGACCGCGAATTTTGGAATGCGGAGGGTAGACTGACCAGGATTGTCGTCACGAAGATCTCGGACAGGCGTGCCGCGGAAGATCGACATCAACAGTTCGATGTCGAGGTTCGTGGTCGTCTCGTCTAACGAAACGCCGACCGCGCGCGTTCCGAGCACGCGCAGATTGCAGCCTGCTTTTTCGGCATGTTCAATCAGCGTGTCGCTCGATTCGACTTCAACCCGGATCGTATCGAAAAAATTTTCGTGCGTAATTTTCAATCCGATCGCGCGAAGACCGTCAGCCAGCTGACTGGTCCGGCGATGAACGCGTTCGGCAATTGCACGAAGGCCGCGCGGGCCGTGATAGACCGCGTACATCGACGCGATCACGGCGAGAAGAACTTGTGCTGTGCAAATATTGCTGGTCGCTTTGTCGCGGCGAATGTGTTGCTCGCGCGTTTGCAATGCGAGTCGGTAGGCTGGCCGGCCTTCAGCGTCGTGGGAAACGCCAACGAGACGACCGGGCATGTGACGTTTGTGTTGATCGCGCGTCGCGAAGTAGGCGGCGTGCGGTCCGCCGAAACCGAGTGGAACTCCGAACCGTTGCGTATTTCCCACGGCGACGTCGGCGCCAAATTCGCCCGGCGGCCTTAACAATGTGAGCGCGAGAATGTCTGCGGCAACAACAACGAGCGTGCCGGCATTGTGCGCTTGCTTAACGAGCTCCGTGTAATCGTAAATCGCGCCATCAGTCGCCGGGTATTGAACCAGTGCACCGAAAATCGAGTCGTCGAATTTAAAACGCGAGTGATTGTCGATCTTAACTTCGATTCCGAGCGGCTTCGCGCGCGTTCGGATAACTTCGATCGTCTCCGGATGGCAATCGTCAGCGACGAAAAAGGTCTTTCGATCCGGAACAGCGGCATGACAAAGGGTCATTGCTTCGGCGGCGGCGGTGGCTTCGTCGAGCATAGAGGCGTTGGCAATGTCGAGCTTAGTAAGATCGATAATCATGGTCTGAAAATTGAGAAGCGCCTCGAGCCGGCCTTGTGCGAGCTCAGCTTGGTAAGGCGTGTAAGCGGTGTACCAGCCGGGGTTTTCGAGAACGTTCCGC
>DASTJU010000179.1:0-3268 GCA_035716295.1 Chthoniobacterales bacterium
ACCGCGGCCTTTCGAAGATCGACAACCCAATTGGATCTTCTTTGATCAGGTCGTGGCGGCAGGCGGTTGCTTCGCCAAAGTCACCCGACCTAAGATCGACAACATCAGCACGCCACCGATCAATCCGAATGGCGCCATGAAGTAAAAATAGTTTCCCCAACTGCGATCGAGAAGCGCGCCGAGAACAATGCCGGCCAGGCTCCCGCCAAAGTATTGAAACGAATCGATAACACCGGATGCAAAGCCGGCCATCTTCGCTCCCCCAATATCCATCGCCGCCGCGGTGCCGAGAATGGAGTGGGTAGAGTTCGCGGTAAGCGAAATGAGAACGAGAAAGACAATTGCGGCGTTGACCGAATGAAACTGCGCTGCCGCGAGAATGATGAATGTCTCCAGGAAATAGAGAACCGCGGCGACCGGTGCCCGACGGCCATTGAAAACTTTGTCCGAGACGACGCCTGAAATCAGCGACCCCGCTGAGGCGACAAACGGGATCGACGCGGCCAGGATTTGAAATTGGGCCGACCGGTAGTCGACGTGATGCACTTGTCGCATGAAGAGGGGAAACCATTGGTCGATCCCCTGACGCACTGCACCGGTGCACGCATAAGCGCACGCCACGATCCAGACGACCGGATTTGTCACGATGATCTTGAATACATCGAAGACTTTGACTTGGACATGTCCGCCGGTTTCCTCCTCCGGATTAACCGGCGGGAATTTCGCTTCTTCGGGGGTGTCTTTAACAATCAGCGCCATGCAAATGCCGATGACGAGCGCGATGCCCGCCGGAATCCAAAAGAGCCAACGCCAATGCAGCGGCGGGATTTGGATTAAGCCGAGGAATGCAAATCCGGCCAGGAGAGCGGTGCCGAGCTTTGCGATCCCGAAGCGACCGAGATTAATCATGAAGCCGAAAATTCCGGCGAATCCTCCGCGTTCGTTATGGCGAAACCAGGCCGCGTTGATCTTCACCATTCCGGGTGCACCAAACGCCTGCATGTAGCCGTCGATTCCGCGGATCACGACAAAAAGCCAAAGCAATCCCCAGAACGACGCGATTCCGAACACGACGTTCATCACGATCGTGCCCGCCACGCCGATCAGCATGGCGCGTTTGCCGCCGAACCGATCGGCGAGAAGGCCATTCACAATTTGCCCAAAAGCGTAAGCCAGCAACGCGGTCGTAATAATGGTGCCGAATTTTGCCTTGCTGAATCCGAACTCGGTCGTGATGGCCTCGCTCGCGAGCGGCAGATTGTAACGACACATGTAGAAGGATGTGTAGAGCAGACCGATAAAGGCCCAGTTAAGTCCGCGGCGTCGGCGAAATCCGGGCGGATGCCTAACGAAAATGGAATCCTCAGTCACGAAGGCAGATTGCGCAGAAACAGTGCGCTGGCGCACGCTCAAATTAGCAAAACCGTGCGCGATGCAGGGTTCGAACCTGCGACTTCTTGCGTGTGAAGCAAGCGCTCTACCACTGAGCTAATCGCGCGATGGAAGTAGAAATTAGAAGGTAGAAATTAGAAATTACAAGGGCGACCAGCGCTTGCCGGATGCCGAGTAGCGTTTTATCTAGAGTCATGTCCGAACACAAAATGACTCTCACTTGGAAACGCGGCGACGCGCCGTTCGATTACCAGAAGTATCCGCGCAACCACATTTGGAAATTTGACGG
Organism: Chthoniobacterales bacterium; assembly: GCA_035716295.1. Taxonomy (GTDB): domain Bacteria; phylum Verrucomicrobiota; class Verrucomicrobiia; order Chthoniobacterales; family UBA10450; genus AV40. Next base: position 1,682 of record DASTJU010000179.1, read on the forward strand.
CGGCCATGAAATGACTGCGTCCGCCGCTCCGGCCTATCTTGGAGATCCAAAAAATGTCGATCCGGAGGAAGCGTTCGTCGCGTCGCTCTCCGCCTGTCACATGCTCACGTTTTTGGCGATCGCTTGTAAACAGAAGTTCGTCATGGACGACTATGTCGATGAAGCCGTCGGCCACATGGAGAAGAACGCCGAAGGCAAACTGGCGATTACCAAAGTGACGCTAAAACCGAAGATCACGTTCTCGGGCGAAAAGAAACCAACCGCGGAAGAGCTGGACAAGATGCATCACGCCGCGCACGAGAACTGTTTCATCGCCAATTCGGTCAAAACCGAGATCACGGTCGAGAAGCAAACGTAATCGCGAGTTCGTTTGATTATCCGCGACATCCGCGTAATCCGCGGTTAACTCTGTTCCGATGAGCGCGCCGTCTGATTCGCAGCGGATGGAAAAGATCGTCAGCTTATGCAAGCGGCGGGGATTTATTTTCCAATCGAGCGAAATCTACGGCGGCTTGAACGGGCTCTGGGATTACGGACCACTCGGCGTTGAGTTAAAGCGCAACCTGAAAAATTTTTGGTGGCGCGTGATGGTGCACGAACGCGATGACGTCGTCGGCATGGACGGTTCGATCCTGATGAACCGCGCGGTTTGGAAAGCGAGCGGTCACGAAGACACCTTCAGCGACCCGATGGTCGATTGTCGATCTTGTAAGGCGCGGCTGCGCGCCGATCAAATCATCAATAAGAAAGGCGAGAAGCAATGTCCGGTTTGTGGCGGCAAAGATTTGACCGAGTCGCGCGCGTTCAATCTGATGTTCAAAACCTACGTCGGCGCGACCGAAGACGAATCGAGCGTCACCTATCTCCGTCCCGAAACCGCGCAGGCGATTTTCGTTCAATTCAAAAACGTTCTCGATGTGTCGCGGAAAAAACTGCCGTTCGGTATTGCGCAGATCGGGAAAGCGTTCCGCAACGAAATTAATCCGCGCAATTTCACATTTCGATCGCGCGAGTTCGAGCAGATGGAGCTGGAATATTTTTGCCGAGCAGAGGAAGGGATGAAGCTGCTCGAATATTGGAAGGAAGAGCGACTCAAGTTTTACGAAAACATTGGGATCTCGCGCAGCAAACTCCACGTCTTGACCGTCCCCGATGAAGAGCGCGCGTTCTATTCGAAGGGCACTTACGACATCGAATACGATTTTCCGTTTGGCCGGCAGGAACTCGAAGGCGTCGCGTATCGGACCGATTACGATTTATCGCAGCACCAAAAGGCCAGCGGCAAATCGCTCGAATACTTCGAGGAAGAGACGAAGCAGAAATTTATTCCGCACGTGGTCGAGCCGAGTGCCGGAGTCGATCGGACAGTGCTGGCGCTGATCTGCGAGGCGTATTCGGAAGACGAAGCGCCCGATGACAAAGGAAAAATGGAAACGCGGATTGTGCTGCGCTTTCATCCGCGGATGGCGCCGGTTAAATGCGCTGTCTTCCCATTGTTAAAAAATAAGGAGCAACTGGTCGCGAAGGCGAAGGAGATTGTCGATCTTCTCCGCCCACACATGTTTGTTTTTTATGATGAAAGCGGCG
>DASTJU010000180.1:0-3272 GCA_035716295.1 Chthoniobacterales bacterium
CCTCCTTCTTTTTTTCGGCCGCATCCTCCGTTGAATGGCCAATGATGAACTCCGCCGTAGTCATGAATTCAGAACCAAGACTTTATCTCACGCGCGGGTTTTTGTCATTTTGGCAGGGACCGCGCGCTGCGCTGTCCGCGAACCACGATTTCTATTCGTTCGAGCATGATGAAACAAATATTGCTGTGCGTAACCGCCATGGTCTCCGAAGTATCCCTCTGTGAACGCTCGAAGGCGCGCCGCGTTCAATTTTCGCGCCCGCGGGAAATAGCTTTCGCGCAGAACCCGCTCGATCCAGACGTCGATCGGGAACGCGCGCAGCCGCTCGTAGGCAAAGAGCATCACACAATTAGCAACCTTCGCGCCCACGCCAGGCAGCGCGCACAATCGCGCGCGAAGATCGACGTCGTTGAGCGCAGCCAGCTTCTCAAGATCGACATCTCCGCTTCCGACCGAGCGCGCCGTCGTCAGTAAATTCTTCGCGCGATAACCGAGCGCACATTTTCGCAATTCTTTCTCCGAGGTTTCCGCGATTTGGTCCGGCGCCGGAAATGTATGCACAACATAACTGGCAATTTGTCTCCGCTCGCCAAATCGCTCGCGCAGTTTTTTCGAGATCTGCCGGATGTGCGCCACTTGTTTCATCGACGAACAAATAAACGTGGCCAGACATTCCCACTTTGGCTGGCGAATGATTCGCAAGCCGCGGCAAAATTCCTTGGCAGCGCTAATCACCGGATCATCCGGAAACGACGCGCAGATTTCGGCCAGGGGGTGATCGAGCGCGAAGTAATTGCGGACTGGATCTTCGCAGTCGCCGCTGACCAACAATGAATCTCCGCGCTGCTCGACATAGATTGGCCGGTCTCCAATCGCTCCTGCAAATCCGACTCCGACCTTCTCCCAATGAAAGACCTGGCCAGAACCGAGCGTCATTGCCAGATCGAACTCCGGAGCTGGAATTTTTGCGAACGGCACGCAGGAAACCTTGCGCTGCGCCAAAATTCTGTCACCTAAGATCGACATGGACGGACGCCTTGCCATCGACACAGTTGTCCTTCTCACTTACTTCGTCGGCATCGTCGCGTTAGGACTTTGGGCTGGACGGCGAAATCGAAACCTGGACGAATTCTCACTCGGCTCGCGCTCCATTCCGTGGTGGGCAGTGCTTGCGTCCATCATTGCCGCCGAGACCAGCGCCGCCACTTTTCTCGGGACTCCGGCCGAAGGTTTCAAAACCAGAGGTTACTTTTATGGACAATTGGCGATCGGCACAGTTCTCGCCCGCATTGTGATCGCCTTCACCTTTATTAAACCGTACTACGACTATCGTGTGCAAAGCATCTACGAATTCCTGACCGTTCGCTTCGGCACAAAAACCAAGAACATGGCGAGCGGGATATTTCTCTTCACTCGCGTGCTCGGGATCGGCGTCCGGCTTTATCTCGGCGGCGCGATCATGGTGGTGATATGGCGATATCTGTTTCCAACACTGCCGGTAAATCTTAACACCTATATCTGGGGAATTATTTTCGTCACCGTTATCACGACGGTCTACACCGCCGTTGGCGGAATCAAAGCGGTTGTCTGGACAGACTTGATCCAGGCCGTGCTGATGTTTAGCTCGGTTATCTTCGCGATTTTTCTGCTGCTCCGCAGCATCCCCGGCGGCTTCGAAACCGTGAAGTCGAACCTCGGAGGACTCGGGAACGTGAAACTGTTTCAAACGGGATGGAATTCGGAATTGCCGTTCGGGCCTGCGTTGAAAGCGATGCTTGAAGAACCCTACACAATTTTCGCGGCGTTCATCGGCTCGACTTTGTTAACGATGGCGACCCATGGAACGGATCAAGACATGGTCCAGCGCATGTTGACCGCGCCCGATCACAGAAAATCGCAGCTCTCCCTCATCCTCAGCGGCCTCATGGACCTTCCAATCGCCGGGGCGTTTCTGACCGTGGGAATTCTGCTTTCGGTTTACTATTCGGTGGTCCCAGGCGCGACACTCCCCGCGGCCGACAACGAAATTTTCGGCGACTACATCGTTCACCAAATGCCGGTAGTATTTCGTGGACTCATCATCGCGGGCATTTTCGCCACCATGATGGGATCCACTTCCGCTGCACTCAATGCGCTTGCCACCAGCTTCACGAAAGACTTTTACCTTCCCTACATTCGACCAGGCGCCACCGACCGTCAGGCAATTGGTGCAGCGCGCTTCGCCACCGCGGTTTTCGGTATTCTTATGATTCTGGTTGCGACCATGGCGGCGAACGCCGTGCTCCACGACGCAAAGCTGACGATCATTCCGATTGCCATCGGAATTCTTGGCTACACCTACGGGGCGCTGGTTGGAGTCTTTCTCCTGGGGATGCTAACGCGGCGGCGCGGCTCAGATGGCGCCAATGTCGTCGGCATGATAGTCGGGATCATGTCCGTGCTGGTATTGTGCAAGGTTACAATGCCGGCCTTTGATGTTCTTGCCCTGCTGCGGGGGAAACTCGTGGCTGCGCAATGGAACTTCGGATGGTTTATGCCCGATTGGTGGCCGAAAATCTCGTGGCCCTGGTTTGTCTTCGTCGGCTGCTCGGTCACACTCTCGATCGCTGCTCTGTTTCGCACGCCGGCTAGCCAAATAGCCGCGGCCGAAGCGCACGTCGCGCGTAACTCCGCTTAATCTGGCTTTTTCTTTTCACCCGCCAGCTTGATCGCAAGATCGCGCAGTTGGCGCGGATCGACGTCGGCAGGTGACTGCGTCATCAAATCCATCCCGCGATTGTTTTTCGGGAACGCCATCACGTCGCGGATCGATTCCGCGCCGCAAAGAAGCATGACCAGCCGATCGAGTCCGAGCGCGATCCCGCCGTGGGGCGGCGCGCCCAGACGCAGGGCGCGGAGCAAATGGCCGAACATCGATTGTCGATCTTGCGCGGTCACACCGAGCGCCTCGAACATTTTTTCCTGCAACTGCGGCTCGTGAATTCGCATGCTGCCGCCACCGATCTCCACGCCGTTCAGCACGACGTCGTAGGCTTCCGCGCGCGCTTCGGCGAATTTCTTCTGCTCGAGCAACGGCATATCTTCAGCCTTCGGCCGCGTAAATGGATGGTGAACCGCGTTCCATTTGTTGTCCTCAGCACTCCATTGCATCAGCGGAAAGTCTGTCACCCATAAGAAGTTCCAGACTTCGGATTCCGGAACGAGCTTTTGAATCTCGGCGACGCGCAATCGAATCCGGCCCAGGACTTCGCAAGCGATCTCCCATTTATCGG
>DASTJU010000181.1:0-5121 GCA_035716295.1 Chthoniobacterales bacterium
GATCTCCTGGTGCTGCGATCACAAGCGCGGCGAGCGGAGCGTGAGCTGCGCGAAAAACTAGAAGCGGCCCGCCTTCGCCAAAATGCCAGTCCGGCTCGGACCTCGGGCCCGGCAGGTCAGGATCGACATTAACGCATCAAATCCTCGATGAAGAACGGCTGGAAAACGCGCGAGGAAATGGAAGCGACCCGCCTTCGCCAAGGCTTCGGCGTGGTAAAAGTAACATCGACATCGGGGAGTGATTGGCCGTGAATGACGGTTGGAAGACTCGCGAGGAAATGGAAGCGACTGAGCGCGCCACCCTCGCGCTGTTCGCGCAAAAGTCGGGCGACTCGCGCGGCCGAAAACATCCGGAACAAAGTCATGCCTACCGGACCGAATTTCAACGTGACCGCGCCCGGATCATTCACTCGCGCGCATTTCGCCGGCTCGAATACAAAACCCAGGTCTTCCTGAATGGCACCGGCGATCATTTGCGGACGCGACTGACGCATTCAATCGAAGTCGCGTCGATCAGTCGGACGATCGCGCGCGCTCTCGCACTCAACGAAGATATCGCCGAAGCGATCGCGTTGGCGCACGATCTCGGACACACGCCGTTCGGCCATTCCGGCGAAGAAATTCTGGCCGAATGCATGCGCGACCACGGCGGGTTCGAACATAACCGGCAAAGCTTGCGCGTGGTCGAATTGCTCGAAAACGCTTATCCTGATTTTCCGGGACTCAATTTAACTTTCGAAGTGCGCGAAGGTTTGCAAAAGCACCAGGATTTCTACGAGGCGACTTCCCCGGGCGGAGAAAAATACAAATGTCCCTCACTCGAAGCACAGATCGCGAATTTGGCGGACGAGATCACCTATTACAGTCACGATCTCGACGATGCGGTTGATTTTGAAATTCTGAACCCACAGCAGCTTGAGGAAAATGCGGTTTGGCAGCGAAGCGAGCGCAGCGTGCTCTCGCGTTATCCAGACGCGCGTGAGCCCGAGCTGCACAAGTTGATTATTCGCGACATCATCGACGTGCAAGTCCAGGACGTCGTCGGGACGAGCGCCGCCTCGATTGCGAAGGCGAGTCCAAAAAGTCCGGATGACGTGCGCACGCAGGAGGCGCCGCTGATTCGTTACAGCAAGGAACTGCACGGAGCGAATGCCGCGCTCCGAAAATTTCTGTACGCGAACGTTTATTATCATCCGCGGGTGGCGGAAGTGAACCAGCGCGCGTGTGAGATGTTGAAGAAAGTTTTCGAATGTTACCTGGCCGATCCCGGCCAGCTCGGCGACGTCGCAACCAAACGGATCGAGCAGGAAGGTTTGCACCGAACGGTCTGCGATTACGTGGCCGGAATGACCGATCGTTATTTGATCGAGGAATACGCCCGGATTACAGGCGAGCGCGGTGTTTTACCTTAAACCGCGGCGCTGCCGATTTCGTCCTGCAAATAAGTGATGAGTAGTCGCAGGCGCTGATTGAGCGAAGATTCTTCCAGCATCCGTTGGCGGCGGAGAGGGTCGTCCACGAAAGTTGAAGCAACCAAATCGGCGAGCATTTCGAGATCGCCGAGCTGGGCAAGATAGCGATCAACTTTTGGCGAAAGCTGGCGCTCGGCCCTTTTCAATTTCCCATAAAGCTCGAGAACTTTTTCACCGAGCGCTTCCGTCTCGACCGTGGCGGTATCGTTGCGCGATTCGATGATGTCGATCTTGGCGATGGGGAACGGAGTCTCTTGTTGGAAACTTGAGAAGCGGATGCGATGCAAACCTTGCAGAACGAGATTCGACGTGCCGTCGCCGCGATCAACGCAGGCCCGGATAAGACCGACGGTAGCGAAATGGAAAAAATCCTCGGGCGCGCGCCATTCCGGGCAACTCGGTTTAATCAGCGTGACGCTAAACATGCGATCGCGTTGGAGCGCGTGTTCGAGCATGTCGCGGTAGCGATCTTCGAAAATGTAAAGCGGCAGCAACGCGTGCGGAAAGAGGACCGCCCCAGGCAATGGCATCACCGGCACTTCATCGGGTAAATCTACCGACCCATTTTTCACTTTCGATTTCCGTCCCTCAGCAATTTCAATGCGACACCGCCGAACGCAACATCTCGATCGATGGCAACCCCGAAACAATCGGGGCTCGCGAAACCTTTCGGAGTTGTCCTTCGATCTGTGAGCGATGTAGCGAAGCGTAGTTAAGGACGGACCCGCCACGCGCGAGAAGTAAGCGCGAGATCGCGCCAAGCTTGCCGATACCCATCGCGCTCACGGCTAGATCGACATTTTTATCGAGCACAAGATCAACCAGGCGCACGAGCTCTGCCAGCCTATCGGTGCGCGTTGCGACTTTGAAGATGTCGGCGCCGTGCGCTTTTGCTAACGCCGCTTTGGCACGCAAGCTGCGCGGCGATGGAGTGGATTTGAAGTTATGGAAAGAAAGAATCCGGCGCACATTCTGTTTTCGGGCGCGCGCGAGCAACAATTTAAATGCACGCGCCGAACGCAGCTCGATATCGATATATTTGGCGTAAGGCAAAAAACGGAGGAGCAAGTCCCTGCGTTCCGCCGGCGAAAGATTATTGGCACCGCCTTCTCGCGGGTCGCGCGCGGTAATGATGACCGGCGCGGACTCGCCACGGCGAGTCCGTCCTTTGGCGGACAAGATCGACATCTTGCGCTCGAGTTGATCAGCCATGCCACAGAGATAATCGAGCCGAAGCTCAAAAAGGTCCGGCGGCTGGCGCATGGCGATGGCAAATCGGAGATCGGCGGGCGAAGCGATGACGCCAACAATCAACTGGTTCGCTCTTTTGACCGTTCTGCGCGTTGTCATATATTTGGAATTCTGGAAATCAGGAAAGAGCGACGGTGGCTCCTTTTGTAGCATGCTCGCGCGACGACAGGAACTAAACACGCAACTGCAAGTTTTGATCGACGCGTTCCTGCTGGCGCTGTCGTTATGGGCTGCTTATGCCCTGCGTTATTACAGCACGTTCTGGTTCGGCTTGAGCAAGAGCGTCGATCCTCAAAGCAATTACGCGTGGCTGCTCATACCGATCATGGCCTTCGGTCCGATCTTGCTCGACCTGCAAGGATTTTATCAATCGCCGCTCAACAAAACAAAGTGGCGCTCGATTGTGCAGATCGTGCGGGCAATGATTGGGCTGAGTATCATTGTCAGCGCCTGCGTGATTTTTCTCCGTTTGCCGCTGGCCAATCGGACGGTGCCGCTTCTGTTTATGTTGATCGGCACTCTTGTTCTATTGGCGAAGGAACGATTGATGGCCGCGCATTTGCGACGTAAGGCGGTCCGCGGCGAGCAACGCGAGCCGGTCCTGCTCGCCGGTTTGCCCCAGGACTTGGCGGCTTTGGAACGGTCGTTTGCACCGGAACAAAGATTACTCATCGATGTCGTTGGGCGGATCGACATCGACCGGCAACCGATTTCCGATCTGGTCGAAGCGATGCATCGACATGCCGTTTCCCGAGTAATTTTCGCCGCCGGCCACAGCCAATTGAATCGGGTTGAGCAGGCCATCAGCGCTTGCGAAGTGGAGGGCGTGCCGGCCTGGCTGGTCGCCGATTTTATTCAGACGTCGATCGCGAAACCGGATTTCGACGCCTTCGCCGGGCGTCCGATGCTGGTGTTCCGTTCAACGCCGGAAGTTTCGTGGGCACTGTTGATCAAGGATATCTTCGATCGTGTTGTGGCTTTGATCGTCCTGTTGTTAATGGCAATTCCGATGGGGATTGCGGGGATTATTATCCGGATCACATCGCTGGGGCCGGTAGTTTTTCGCCAGCGCCGCGCGGGCAAGCACGGCAAACCATTTGTCATGTACAAATTTCGCTCGATGACCGATGACGCCGAGATGCGGCGAGCGGAGCTGGAGCCGTTCAATCAAATGAGCGGGCCCGTCTTCAAGGTGGAATCGGATCCGCGCATCACGCGGTTCGGCCGTTGGCTGCGCCGCACCAGCTTCGACGAGCTCCCGCAACTGGTGAACGTGTTGATGGGAGATATGAGTTTGGTCGGGCCGCGGCCGTTACCACTTTACGAAGTGGAGAAATTCGAGAACACCGCCCAGCGACGTCGTCTGAGCGTGAAGCCGGGGTTAACCTGCCTGTGGCAAATCAGCGGCCGCAACCAGGTGCGCGATTTTCAAGACTGGGTCAGGCTCGATCTCGATTATATCGACCACTGGTCGCTCGCCTTGGATTTCAAGATTCTACTGCGAACAATTCCGGCGGTGATCCTGGGTCTGGGGGCGAAGTAGGCTGTACTATATATAGAGCAGCGGAATTCAGCCTTCTATTACGGTTCAATCCTGCGGCGCGTAGCGAGCAAGCATCCGCTCCACGTATTTCGCCAGAATATCGAACTCGATGTTCACCAGATCGCCCGCCTCAATTTTGTCGATGTTGGTGTGACGTTTCGTGTGCGGAATGATCCACACCGCGAAACTTTTCGTTAGCAGCTCCGCAATGGTGAGACTGATCCCGTTGATCGCGACCGAGCCTTTGTAAGCCGCGTAATGTGCGAAGTCGGGCGGCAAATCCACCTCGAGCCGATAATCTTCGCCGGTCCGCTCAAACGAGATAGCTTTGGAACTGCAATCGATGTGACCTTGAACAAAGTGGCCGCCCATCGGCGCGCCGGCGGCGAGAGCGCGCTCGAGATTTACCGGACTGTCGCGTCGCAGCTGTTTTAGATTAGTGCGGTCGAGAGTTTCTTCGAGCAGATCGAACGTGATTTGTTCGTCGCGGTGCGCGCTCACGGTCAAACAACAACCATTGACCGCGATGCTGTCGCCAACCCCAGTTAGAGGCGCCAGCTGTGGTGCGGTCAGCTGCAATTGAGTGCCGCGATCGCTCATGCGAATCCAAAGCACGCGGCCTACTTCCTCGATCAATCCGGTGAACACGCCTTTAATTTTAGCGCCTAACGGGTAAGATCGACAACTTGTTTGCGCGCCGGCCCCGGCGCACAATTACGAAAACTGTGCGCACCCAACTCGTTTTAAGATTGGCGATTTGTGCCGCGTTAATCGCGATTACGTGGGCGGTTTTCGGCCAGACGGTCGGCCACGGCTTCGTCAACTTCGATGATCCGGCGTACGTCAGCGAAAATG
>DASTJU010000182.1:0-5949 GCA_035716295.1 Chthoniobacterales bacterium
TACGCCGATCCAAAATCGGCGGACACGCTTTATCTTTTAAACACAGGCGCTTTCAAATCGGTGGACGGCGGTAAGACATTTAATCTCCTTCCGGCGCGCCACGGCGATCATCACGGTCTTTGGATCGATCCGCAAAATCCGAACCGTATCGGCAACGCGAACGACGGCGGAGCCAGTATTTCGACCGACGGGGGCAAAACCTGGACGACGCAAAACAATCAGCCGACCGCGCAGTTCTATCACGTCGCGGTTGATAACGCGTTTCCGTATCACATTTACGGCGCGCAACAGGACAACTCGAACGTTTGCATCGCGAGCCGAACGGACTCGGGAGTGATCGGCCGCGAAGATTGGTATCCGGCCGGCGGCGGCGAGTGCGGCTTCGTAATTCCCGATCCGCGCGACTGGCACATCATTTATTCCAACAGCGAGGGCTACATCGCGCGCTACAACAAACTCAAAGAAGACGATCAGGATATCAGTCCGATGCCGCTGGACACTTCCGGACGCGGCGCAGTCGATCTCACTCACCGTTTTCAATGGGTCTCGCCGCTCTTCCTTTCGCCGCACAATCCCGATGTGATCTACACCGCCGCGGAATGCGTTTTTAAATCAACGGATCACGGCCAGAGCTGGACAAAGATCAGCGAAGATCTGACGCGCAACGACAAAACGAAGCAGCAGCCGAGTGGCGGTCCGCTGACCAACGACATCACTTCGGTGGAATATTACGACACGATCTTTGCCTTGACCGAGTCGCCGGTGGACAAAGGAACGCTGTGGGCGGGAAGCGATGACGGACTCATTCATGTCAGCACGGATGACGGCGCGCATTGGAGCAACGTCAGTCCGAAAATGCCGGAATGGAGCACGGTCGATCTGATTGAAGCGTCGCCGCACGACGGCAAGACCGCACATGCTTCGATCGATCGACATAAACTCGACGACTTAAAGCCGTACATCTTCAAAACGACCGATCTCGGCAAAACATGGACGTCGATCGTGAATGGAATTCCTGACGGCGCTTTCGTGCATGCAGTCCGCGAAGATCCGAAAAAGCGAGAGATTCTATATGCCGGCACAGAACTCGGCGTTTACGTTTCGTTTGACGCCGGTGCGCACTGGCAACCATTACAGCTGAATCTGCCGCGCTCGCCAGTTCACGACCTGGTCGTCAAAGATGACGACCTCGTGGTCGGAACTCATGGCCGGTCGTTTTGGGTGCTGGATAATGTTACGCCGCTTCGGCAGTTGAGCGCGCAATCGGCGACTGCGGATTTCATTCTTTATCAACCTGAAACCGCGTTGCGTTTGCATTACCCCGAAGAATTCGACAAACGCCAGCCAGTCGGAGACAACCCGCCGGCGGGCGCGATGATCGATTATTATCTAAAGACCTCCCCGAAAGATGAAGTGACGCTCGATATTCTCGACGGACAAGGAAAAGTGGTGCGGCATTTGTCGAACAAGGAAAAGAAGGAAGGCGAACAGCCGCCGGAGTGGCCCGATCGGGTCGAGCGCGTGAAGACGATTCCTGCCAATGAAGGAATGAACCGGTTCGCGTGGGACATTCGCTACAACGATCCGATCCAGACGCCGGGCGCATTTTATGGCGGGAACGGCCCGAAGGGTCCGCTTGCCTTGCCGGGTGATTATAAGGTTAGGCTGACAGTCGCAGGAAAATCGCAGACCGTGCCGTTGAAATTAACGATCGATCCCCGCAACAAGGGCGCGGAGCCCTCGTTGCAAAAACAGTTCGCGCTCTCGACGCAGGTGACCGATCGGATTTCGCAGCTGCATCAGGCGATCAATGAGATTCGCGATCTTAAAGCACAGATCAAAACGCTCCATTTTCGTTTCGGCGACGATGAAAAACTGAAACCGGCGCTCGCGGCCGCGGACGATCTCGACCACAAAATGTCCGACGTCGAAAAGGAATTGATTCAGGTAAACATGAAAGGCTCGGAAGGAAATCTCGCGTTCCCGAGCATGTTGAACGAACGCTTTGATTCGTTCAGCCATTTCATTGACGCTGGCGATTCGACCGAACCGACCAAGCCGCAGCTGGAAGTGTTTCAAACGCTAAGCAAACAGCTCGACGATCAATTGGCGAAATGGTCGCAACTCAAATCCCAGGACGTGACGAAGGTCAGCGACTTGATCAAACAGGCGAATTTGCCAGCGCTCATCATCACGCCACCTAAAGCCGAGCCGCCAAAAGAAGCGAAGTCCTCTTAATTTTTATCGACGCTGTATTTGCCGGGGCCGATGAAAAGCAAACTGATCAACAAGATCGACATCTCGAATGAGGGTAGTCGAACAAGAAATTCGCCGCGGCTATGCCAGACGGCGACGAGGTGAACAAGCGTGACCGCGAGCGCGAACAGTACTCCGATCCGAAAAAATAAGCCGAGGATCATCAGTATCGCGCCGGCGCAGCCGATAATTGCGCCGACGAATCCCCAAAATGCATAGTGCGAATGAAAATCGAGATGCCGCATGGCCGAACCGAAATGCTCCCAGCTCCCCTGTCCGCTCCACAAAATCGGCGCGATTAGGATGATAAAAATGAGACCGAGACTCGCGCGAAATAAAAGCAAGCCCGTCTCGCGGTACTTGCTGAGGAATTGCAGAGCAGCCATCGGCGGGACTTTCAGCGAGCACGCAGACAGTTTCAATTTAAACCGCGTCCGATTATGACGAAGATCGACCAGGCAGTCCTGCTCGCGGCCGGCCGTGGGACGCGGATGCGCGAGCTGACGGCGGATTTGCCGAAGCCGATGATTGAAGTGCGCGGGAAGCCGGTCCTGCAACACATCGTCGAAGGCTTGCGCGACGCCGGCGTTCGAAGATTTCTCGTCATTGTTGGTTATCGCGCCGATGTGGTGCAGAATTTCTTCGGCGACGGCGCGCGTTACAAGATCGACATCCAATATGCGACGCAGACCACGCAAGACGGCACCGGCCGGGTTGTCGATCTGGCGCGGAATTTCGTGAACGATTCTACATTTGTTCTGGCCTACGGCGACATTCTGGTCGTGCCCGAAAACTACAAACGCATTGTCGATCTTGCGGAGGAGATTGAGGCGCTGATCAGCGTGACGCGCGGCGAGGACGTGAGTAAAGGCGGCGCAGTTTTTCTGAATGAAAAACTGGAGCTTGTCGATCTGCGCGAGAAATCAAAACCGGGCGAAGCCACCAGCCCGTGGTACAACGCCGGTCTCTACGCATTTCGGCCGAGCATCTTCGAATTCACCGCGAAGCTGAAGCCGTCGCCGCGCGGTGAATTCGAACTGACCGACGCCATTCGCGACCTCGCGCAGTCCGGTAAGAAAGTGAAGGCGCTCGAATTGACCGGCGAATGGGCCGACGTGCGCGATCCGGAAATTCTGGCGCGATTGAACCGGTAGTTGCCCGTCGCGCCGTAGCTTTAGCGAAGGCGGATCGACCTTACGAAGGCTGCTCGGTCGGATCTTCGGAGCCCTCTTCGCCGATTTCCTCTTCGATCTCGCGGCGCCATTCGCGGGAGAGCCATGGCCGCAGAAAGCCGTAAAGCAAATAAGAAAGAAAAAGAACGGCCGGCATCCATTGGTAGAACATCGCCGTAAGAATGATTAGAACGCTGATCACAAGAAAACGCGGGATCGACTTCTGCGTTTTCCAGTTGATTGCCTTGAAGCTGGGATATTGAAACCGGCTGAACATCATAAAGGAAAGAAAGAGCAACAGCGGCGGCAGAACGAACTTCCATTTGCCGAGATGATGTTCGCCTTCCGCGAGCCAGAGTAAAAACAATGTGATCGACGCAATTAATCCCGCAGCCGCGGGAATCGGGAAGCCGGTGAAACTCGTCTTACCGTTCGCGCTGGCCTCTCGTTCGTGGTTCGCCGATGCGGTATTGAAACGCGCCAGACGCAGCGCGCCGCAGGCGAGATAAACAAAGGCAATGATCCAGCATGCGTTCGGAAATTCGTTGAGAACGACGCGATAAACCATCAACGCGGGGGCCAAGCCGAATGAAACAATGTCCGCGAGCGAATCGAACTCGCGGCCGAATGAACTTTCGTGACCGCCCAGGCGTGCCAGACGTCCGTCCAGAAAATCGAAAACGAAAGCGCCGAGAATGAACCAGATCGCGGCGTGAAAAAGATCGGAGGCGGCGTCGGCGTTTGTGCTTTGCAAAAGCGCGCCCTCCAAAATCTTGAGCGTGGCGGTGAACCCGCAGAACAAATTCCCCGCCGTCATCAGATTCGGCAGGAGATAAATCTTGGACGGTTGCTCGTTCATGAATCGGGGAGCCGTGCGATGATTGTCGATCCACCGGCGACGTGATCCCCCACTTTTACCAGCACGTTGGCGGCGAGCGGCAAATATACTTCTGTTCGCGAGCCAAAGCGAATCATTCCAAAGCGCTCGCCCCTGGCTAACTCGTCCCCGACGCCCGCCCAGGCGACGATCCGTCGCGCGATGGCGCCGGTGAGCTGCCTGACCACCAGCGTTGCGCGCGGATTTTCGAATCCCCAGGTCATCGCTTCGTTTTTTTCCGAGCAATCCGGGCTGCGCGCATCGAGACAAAGTCCTTCGTGGTGTTGACGGTAAATGATTCGGCCGTCAATCGGCGCGCGATTGGTGTGGACGTCGAAAATCGACAAGAAGATCCCGACGCGACGCATTTTTGTTTTCAAAACCTCGGTCTCTTCAACTTCGGAAATATCGTGCACGGTTCCATCAGCCGCCGCGAGGACTGCATTCCGATCAGCCGGAATATTTCGATCTGGATCTCGAAAAAAGAAAAGGGTGTAGAGAATTAAAATGAGAAAAAGCAGCGACAACCAAGCGCTCAAAAACCAACTCCCGAGCGCGAGAAAAAATAGAATCGCAAGAATCCAGCGAGCTTCGGTGATGGTTTGGAGGCGCATGGAGAGCGCACATTTTCGGAGTGCAAAAGAGGCTGGTCAAGGGGGCAAAAAAGGGTGTGAATAAGTCTGGACGGCCGACCACAATATCGTGGGCTTTGGCCATCCTGACCCTCCAACCGATAGCGGAAATAAGTCGCTTGCGGGCACGAGATTATTAGTTGTTTTTTGACCTGTTATCGCTAGCTTCTTTTGATGCCAGCTCGAGCCGCCGTCGCTGTCGAACAAGACGACGACAAATCCAGCGAAAAGAATCGCCAGCGCGAGTCTTCCAACGTCAACAAATCGCAGAAATACGACGCGGCTCAGATCGACAAGCTGGAGGGATTGGAAGCGGTCCGGAAACGCCCGGGCATGTACATCGGCGACCCGGACGAGCGCGGTTTGCATCACCTGGTGTTCGAAGTCCTCGACAATTCGATCGACGAACATCTCGCCGGATATTGCGACAAGATCGACGTAGATGTTCACGTCGATGGCAGCGTTTCGGTTCGCGACAATGGCCGCGGTATCCCGGTCGACGTTCACCCGAAATGGAAAATGCCGGCCGTCGAGCTGGTCCTGACGAATCTGCATGCGGGCGGAAAATTCGGGCAAGGCGCTTACAAATATTCCGGCGGTTTGCACGGTGTCGGCGCCAAGTGCACGAATGCGCTTTCGGAGTGGTTCAAAGTAGAAGTCTCGCGCGACGGCAAGGTCTATCACATGGCCTTTGCCCAGGGAAAAACGACGCAAAAGCTGGAAGTGATCGGAGAGATCAAGGGCAAGAAGGTCACTGGCACGCTGATCACGTTCCTGCCCGATCCGACGATCTTCACAATCACGACGGAATTTAAGTTCGAGCGGTTGGCGACCCGTTTGCGCGAGCTCGCATTTCTAAATCCCGGGCTCGAGATCAATCTGACGGATGAACGCGTCGATTCGCCAAAAAAGGAAACGTTTCTCTACAAGCAGGGCATCGAAGAATTCGTCAAGCAGCTGGGCGAAAACAAACAAGTGCTGCACCCGAAGCCGATCGTCATTTCGCGGCAGC
>DASTJU010000183.1:0-3522 GCA_035716295.1 Chthoniobacterales bacterium
GTTTCGGAGTGGTACGCATGGCGGCGCGGTCAAGCCCTCAAAGCGGAACCGAACGCCGGTCATCGGGCATTGGCGGAAATGGAGAAACGCGCTCCGGAGTTTTTGCTTGTCACCCAAAATGTCGACGGGCTGCACGTCCGCGCCGGCAGCAAGCGGTTACTCGAGCTTCATGGAAATATCCATCGCTTCCGCTGCTTCGAAAACAATTGTGCGACCGATCAATTCGATATGGAGCATGGTCGATGTCGATCTTGCGGCGGAAATCTGCGTCCGGACGTGGTTTGGTTTGGTGAAATGTTGCCAGTCGCCGCCATTGAAGCTGCGACCAACGCCGCGCAAATGTGCGACGTCTTCTTTTCAATCGGGACTTCGAGCGTTGTTTATCCGGCGGCCGATTTGTGGCGGCGCGCGAAAGATTGCGGCGCAATCGTAATTGAGATCAACAAAGATCCAACGCCGCTTAGTTCCCTCGCCGATTATTCTTTCCTTGGTAAAGCCGGCCAGATTCTGCCGGAACTGGTCGGAATCACTTGGAATAAGAACGCGGTTCCCGAAACAGATGAGCTCGACTAAGATTCGCCGGCGTGGATCCTGACCAGCAACAAAAAACGACTCCCGACTCTGCGTCACGCGACCGTTGGATGTCGGAGGCCATTTCGTTGGCTCGTTCCAGCATGGACGATCATGGCGGCGGACCTTTTGGCGCGGTGATCGTTTGCCAGGACAAAATCGTTGGCCGTGGCTGGAATCAAGTCACACGTTTGTTCGATCCGACCGCGCACGCCGAAGTGATGGCGATTCGTGACGCATGTCGAACATTGCAGCGTTTCGATCTGGCCGGTTGCGAGATTTACACGAGTTGCGAGCCATGTCCGATGTGTCTCTCCGCAATTTATTGGGCGCGCCTCGATCGGATCTTCTACGCCTGCACCCGGTCTGACGCCGGCTTGATCGGCTTCGACGACGAATTCATTTACCAACAGATCCCTCTCGAAATCTCGGCCCGCTCGGTTCCAATGATTCAGTTATCGCGCGAAAGCGCCTGCGCTGTTTTTCAGGAATGGCAAACGAAGCCTGACAAAGTCATGTATTAGCGGCGGCGCTGCTCGATCGCCATGAAGATTGCTTCCGGTGTCGCGGGCGAAGGAAGCGCAACTTGTCCGCCGGGCTCGCCAAAAGCGGCAATCGCGTCGCGGATCGCTTCGCGGACAGAAATCGCGAGCATCAGAGGTGGCTCACCGACCGCTTTGCTTCCGTGAATAACGTTTGGTTGCGCCGCCTCCGACAAGAACTCGACGTTGAAACTTTTCGGCGTGTCGCCAACCGCAGGAATTTTGTAAGTGTCAGGCGAATGGGTGAGCAATTTCCCCTGCGCGTCCCAAATCAATTCTTCCGCTGTTAACCAGCCCATTCCCTGAACGAACCCGCCTTCGACCTGGCCGCGCGCCACCCCGGCATTAATCACATCACCGGCATCGTGCAGAATGTCGACCCGCGCGACTTGCATCATTCCGCTGAAACCGTCGATCTCCACTTCCGAGACGGCGGCGCCGACCGCGAAATAATGAAATGGTCGCCCCTGCCCCGTGTCGCGATCGAAGTGAATGTCCGGCGTCTTATAATAACCGGTCGCGCTCAGACTGGTCCGCGCGAAATAGGCGCGCTGGACTAATTCGGCGAAGCTGATCTGCGACTCCGGAAGATCGACATCGAAGAATCGATTCTCGAAAAATTGGATTTTTCCATCGGCCGTCGAGCGTTCATTCTTCTCCGTCAGCATTTCGATCGCGAACGGCAATAGTCGCGTGCGCAATGTGTCGCAGGCGTTTTTAACGGCGGCACCGTTCAAATCGGTCCCGCACGATGCGGCGGTGGCTGAAGTATTTGGGACTTTGTCGGTTTGCGTCGGCATTACCCGAACGCGATCAATGGAAAGGCCGAGCTCGCGCGCCGCGACCGCGGCAATGTTGGTGTGCACGCCCTGCCCCATCTCCGTCCCGCCGTGATTTACTTGTGCAGTGCCATCTTGATACAGAAGAACGAGCGCGCCGGCCTGGTTCAAATGCATCGTGGTGAATGAAATCCCGAACTTGACCGGCGTGATCGCGATTCCGCGTTTGCGATGCGGATTTTTTGAATTCCATTTCTGCAGATCTTTGCGCCGTGCCGCAAACTCACTTTTCTCCGTCAACTCCTTCCAGATCCGCTCTAGACGGTTGTTCTCGATTTCCTGGCCGTAATGCGTGGTGTTGGTTTCGCCGCTCCCGCGATACAAATTTTTCGCGCGCACAAGTTCTGGCGGAAGCCCGAGCTCTCGCGCGACCCGATCGATGATTTCCTCGATCGTCAGCATTCCTTGCGGTCCGCCGAACCCGCGAAACGCCGTATTCGAGGCGAGATTTGTCTTCGCGACGAACCCTTTGAATTGGACGCTCGGAATGTAATAGCCGTTGTCGAGATGGAAGAGAGCGCGGTCGGTCACTGCGCGAGACAGATCGAGCGACCAGCCGCCATTCGAGTAGATGTCGATCTTAGCTGCGCGCAGCAAGGCGTCACGATCGTAACCGACACGAAACTTTGCCAGAAACGGATGCCGTTTCCCGGTGATCATCATGTCCTGATCGCGATTAAAACGGACGCGCACTTTCCGTCCTGTTTTAGATGCGGCCAGTGAGGCGAGCGCGGCGAGCATGGCAGCCTGCGTTTCCTTTCCACCGAAGCCGCCGCCCATCCGCGGGCATTGCACGACCACGCTATGCATCGGCAACGCCAGCAAATGCGCGACGATGTGCTGCACTTCCGACGGATGTTGCGTGGACGAACAAACGAAAACTGTTCCATCTTCGCCGCGCTCGGCCCAGGCCGCCTGCGTTTCCAAATAAAAATGGTCCTGCCCGCCCATCGCGAACTCGCCTTCCAGCGTGCACGGCGATTCAGCAATGGCGCGCTCAAAATCTCCACGCTCAATATGGTTCGCTTCGGTATGAAAACTTTTCTGCTCGATCGCGTCTTGAATTGTGAAAATTGGCGGAAGCGGTTCGTACTCGACCACAACTTTCTCCGCCGCCGCGCGACACGCCTCCTGGGTTTCGCCGACGACCAACGCGACGATCTGGCCGTGATATAAAATTTCTTTGTCCGCGAGCAAGATCTCGTCGTGGCGAACTGCGCCGACATCGTTTAATCCCGGGACATCTTCAGCCAGCAGCACTGCTGCAATGCCGGGCATCTTCTTGGCCTCGGAAACGTCGCGCCGGAGAATTTTTGCGCGCGCGTGCGGCGAACATACCGGCCAAACTTCGAGCATTTCCTGTCCAACGGGAGCGTCGTCGACGTAAATCGCCTCACCGGTCACATGTTTATGTCCGCTCTCGTGCGGCTGCGAACGATCCGTTTGCGGCGGCGCGGATTTTATTGGCACATCCTTCGGCGCCCGGTCGTGATCGTAGAAAAATTTCTCAAACAGACTCGTCGTGAGGCGTTGGCGATAGGATTTGCTTCCGCGCACATCCGAGATCGGCT
>DASTJU010000184.1:0-2594 GCA_035716295.1 Chthoniobacterales bacterium
GAAACACGAGTAGGAGAAAGAATCCGGCAACTGCTGCATCAAATTGCCAGACGGTTGCTTGCCGCGTTAGCTCGGCTGCCTTTGTTTGATCGACAATTTCCGCAGCTTCGCGAGCTAGCGTTTGCGCGCCGCTCAAGAAGCCGAGCTTCGGATCAGGCGAAAAGATTTTCAGATAACCGGCTGAGAACGTGACCGCGCACATAAAGCAAAGCGGCACAACGGTGATGAACAGATATCGCGTCTTCTGCATTTTGATCAGAATCGTGGTGCACAGACAAAGCGCGATGACCGAAAGAAGTTGGTTCGCCAAACCAAACAATGGCCAGAGCGTGTTGATGCCGCCGAGCGGATCGACAACTCCCTGATACAGAAACCAGCCCCAGGCCGCGACGAGTAGAACGCTTGTCACGAAATTCGCCGTCCACGACCGCGTGTTCCCGAGCGGTCGCCACACGTTGCCTAGCAAATCCTGTAACAAGAACCGCCCGACCCGAGTGCCGGCGTCGATTGTCGTCAAAATAAAGAGCGCTTCAAACATGATGGCGAAGTGATACCAGAGCGCCAGCGCGGTCGGGCTCGACGAAACACGTGCGAACATGTGCGCCATACCGACCGCGAACGTGGGCGCACCACCGGCGCGATTGAACATTGTTTGCTCGCCCAGATTTTGCGCCAGGGTCGACATCTCACTTTCGGTCACCGGAAATCCGGCGGCGGAGACTTTCGCGACGACTTCAGTCGGCGTTCCTTTCGTATTGATCGCAAAATATTCGCCCGGTTGTAGCACGCACGCCGCGATCAACGCCATCAGTGCGACCATCATCTCGGTGATCATTGCGCCGTAGCCGATGTCGCGGATGCGCGATTCGCGTCCGACCATCTTAGGCGTCGTACCCGACGCGATCAGTGAATGAAAACCGGAAACCGCGCCGCAAGCGATCGTGATGAAGACAAATGGAAATACTGGTCCGGCGAAAACCAGTCCCGAGCCATCGATGAATTTCGTCAGCGACGGCATTTGCAGCGTGGGATGAATCACAATCACCGCGACCGCAAGCGCGGCGACCGTTCCCAATTTTAGAAACGTGCTGAGATAATCGCGCGGCGTGAGCAGCATCCAGACGGGCAAAATCGATGCGGCCAGTCCGTAAATCATAATCGCCCATGCGATCCAGATCGCGTCGTGACGAAACCACGCTTCGATGGCCGGAAAATTTCCTAGAAATTGTCCGCCCCAGACGCCGAAGGCCAAACCGAGTAGACCGAAAATTGTGACCGCGGTCACGTTTACTTTTCCGCTGCGCAATCCGAAACCCATGATCAGCGCTACCGGAATCGTCATCGCGATTGTGAACACGCCCCACGGACTTTTGGCCAGTGCTTGCACAACGACGAGCGCAAGCACGGCAAGGAGAATGATCATGATCGCGAGCACGCTGATGAGGGCGAGCACGCCCACACCGGGGCCGATTTCTTCTTTCACCATTTGACCGAGCGTTTTTCCCCCGCGCCGCACTGACGCGAAGAGAACGATCATGTCGTGGACCGCGCCGCCGAGCGTCGCGCCAATCAAAATCCAAAGTGTTCCCGGCAAAAAACCAAACTGCGCTGCCAGTACCGGACCAACCAGCGGTCCCGGCCCGGCAATCGCAGCAAAATGATGACCGAAAACCATCCAGCGATTGGTCGGCACAAAATCTTTGCCATCATTCTTAACAACAGCCGGCGTCGCGCGCTCGTCATTGAGCATGAGGATCTTCGTCGCGATCCATTTGCTGTAGAACCGATAACTAACCGCTGCCGCGCAAAATCCGGAGACAATGATCCAGAGCGCGCTGATTTGTTCGCCTCGAGAGAGAGCCAACACCGCGAGCGACGCCAGGCCCAGCAACGTGACCGCAACCCAAAGCAGCTTTTTCCAGAAACTCATTGCCGTCGTTAGATCGACATCTATTAAACCAACTTCAATCCAGCTTGTCGCGGGCCTCTTTTAATTTCCTGAGCTGCTCGGTGAAATTCTTTTGCCGTTGCCGGTTTAATTCGACCACGTCTTTCGGTGCGCGATCGACAAACGATTTGTTGTTCAGTTTCTCTTCAGCCGTGCGTAGCTCCGCCTCGACTTTCGTGACCTCCTTGTCGAGGCGCTCGCGCTCGGCAGCATGATCGACATCGACAATGAGCAAAATTTCACCGAGCGGCGCGGCGGCGACCGGAGTTCCCCCCGCAGCTTTAAATTCCGGATCGATAACTAGCTCCGACGCGTTGAGCAATCGCACAATGGTTTCCTGTTCGCTCGCTAACCCGCGCTGACTCGAGCGCAGCGCGTACTTCGCCTTCTGATTCGAAGCGACGCGCGCCTGCGCGCGCAGATTGCGACCGGCTTGAACCGTTTCGTAAATCGCAGCGACAACTTTTCTTTTCTTAAGATCGATATCTTTGAGCGCGAACTTCTTCGGCAGTGGCGCGAACTGAATTGACTCTTTTCCAAAACCGAGCAGCGACCACAGTTCCTCAGTGATATGCGGCATGAACGGATGGAGCAGGCGCACGATCGCCGACAACACGTAATCCATCACCGCCAGTGCCGATTTCTT
>DASTJU010000185.1:0-8514 GCA_035716295.1 Chthoniobacterales bacterium
CCTTGGGCTTCGGTGAAGGCGATGGCGTTTTCTTTTTCTTGGATGTTTTCGGTTTGGGGGTCGGGCTTGGCGTTTCGTCAGCCACCGCGCGAGCCTTCAGAATTCGCGTGGGCTTCTCCTCATCGGTTTGTTGCGCCTGAAGAACGACGACGCCAATGACCGCGCTGAGCGCGAGAAAAGTTTGCAACCAAACGCGGAAACGTAGCACTGCTGCGCAGCGTAACAGAGTGTCACGCGCGATCAACCGGCAACGAAATCAAAACCTCGCCAATTACGCCGGCTGCATCGCCGACTCGACCGTTTCAGATTTGCGGCGCTTTTCTCGTTCCCGGCGAAGGATCGCGTTCAACTTGCCCCCCAGCAATAGGAATAAACAAGTGAGATACATCCACGTCAGCAAAATAATGATCGATGCCAGCGCCAGATAAGTTGCGTCGTAGCGGCTGTAGCGCGCGACATATAACTGAAACAATTTCGTGACCGTGATCCAGCCAATCGAAAAAAAGAGCGCGCCGGGCAGGGCTTGTCGGATAGTCAGATAGTTTTCCGGCGTGAGCAGATACAAAACCAGCGCGAGCCCGATCAAGGCGATCGCGGTAAACGGCAAACTCGCCGCCGCCACCCATTCCTGGAGCGGCACTTTCAGTTGAAAATTTACTTCCGCGACGCCGGCCAGGGTCTCGCCAAAAACAATGGCGTTAAAACAAACCAGAATCACGATTCCAAACCAGAAGAGCAGCAAAAACGAAATGATGTACTTCGACCACCAGTTGCGCGGTTCCGTCACGCCGTAGGTGTGACTAAGCGCGCGCGAAATCGTCGCGATGAAGACCGTGCCGCAGTAAATCCCGAGCAGGATGCCGGCGTTTGCGAGCAATCCGCTGGAGCCGGTCACGACTACGCTGGCAGCCGCAGCATCGAGGATATCCTGAACCTTGGGGTCCGGCGGAAGAAAGCTTTTCAAGACGCCGAAGATTCCGTGCAGCTTTGCCGGATCGGTTCCGAACAAACCGAGCAGATGCCAGAGGAAAAGCAGCACCGGCGCGAGCGCAATCAACAACGTGTAAGCCATCTGCGCCGCCAGACCCGTGGTGTTGTCGGTCGCGGTCTCCCAGATCAATCGTCGAAAAACTCGCCAGGTCGTGCGCAATATTTTCACGTTTCTCAGAGTTTACTTTGCCGAGTGGAAATATCCATTAAACTTCCACGCGCTTCAGCTGCTGTCGCTGCGGTGTTGGCCTAACGAATTGTGAAAAGAATTTTGATCCTCACCGCCGGATTTGGCGAGGGTCACAATAGCGCCGCGCGTGGCGTTCGCGCGGGGCTGGCGCGGATCGCGCCGAAGGTCGAAGTGGAGCTCCGCGATTTGTTCCCGGAAACGTTTGGCGCCTTCAATGAAATTGTCCGGCGCACGTATCTGGCCCTAATCAACCGCTGGCCCAAAGCGTGGGGATACGTTTACAACTGGCTCGATCGCAAAAAAGATTTCGATAGACGGTTCCAGAAGTTCCGCGGCCTCAAGAAAAATCTCGGACGCCTGCTCGATCGCTTCCATCCGGATGTCGTTGTTTCGACGTTTCCGCCCTATCCCTATTTGTTGCAGCAAATTCTGGGAAGTGAACGCCGCTGCAAAAACATCGCCGTCATCACCGACTCGATCACGGTTAACGCCATCTGGTACCGCTCACCTGCCGATTACTTTATCGTAGCCAACGAACAAAGCGCGACCGTTGTCCGCAATGGCGGTGTACCGGGTGAAAAGATCAAAGTGTTCGGTTTTCCGGTCAGTCCACGCTTCGCCGACTTCACGAAAGAACGACAATCGCCTGCTGAGGTAACGCCGCGCGTTCTCTACGTAATCAACGCCGGCACACGTCGCGCCCCTCATCTGGTCCGCAGACTTCTCGAACTTGATATTCAGTTAACTGTCACGGTTGGTCGCGATGAAAAACTTCGACGGGCCGTGGAAGCAGCGGCGGCGGATCATAAGATCGACATCTTCGGTTGGACGGAAGAAATGCCGCGTCTGCTTTGCGAGAGTCATATTCTCATTGGCAAAGCCGGCGGCGCGACGGTTCAGGAAACGATCGCTGCTGGTTGCCCGATGATCATCAATCACGTCGTTTCGGGCCAGGAAGAAGGCAATGCGCGACTCATCGTTGAAACAAATTCAGGCGTAATCGCTTTTTCGAACGAAGAAGTCGTCGCGCAAGTCCGGCACGCGTTCGTCGACAATGCAAAACACTGGCGCGAATGGTCGGCCAACATTAGCAACCTCAGCCGCCCCCGTGCGTCGCTCGATATCGCCGAGTTTCTCTTGTCGATTTAACGCCGAAAAACTTCCTCGCCCGCAACGAACGTCCGGAGGACTTCGAGCTCCGGCGAAATTACAACAAAGTCCGCGTCGCCGCCGATTTTAAATTGGCCTTTGCTCGTTAGACCGATGACAAACGCCGGGATGTCGGTCGCCATGGCGACGGCCTCATGCAAGGGGACGCCCACTTTCGTCACCATAGTGCGAACGAGATCGATCATGCGCGACGCACTGCCGGCAAGCGCGGAGCGATCAGCCAGCAAACAAACACCTGCTTCAGTGATGCACTTCGTTCCGTAGAGCGAGAACTTTGAACCGTCGGGCAATCCGGCGCCGGCAGTCGCGTCCGTCACCAGACAAATTCCGCGCACACCTTTCGCCCGATACAACATTTTCATCAACGTCGGCGAAACATGATGGCCGTCGGCGATGAGCTCGCAGATTATTTCTGGTTCGCTCATCGCGAACTCGAGCAAGCCGGCGACACGATCGATTCCGCGCCGGCGCGTGCTCGACATGCAATTGAACGTATGCGTCACGCTGCGCATACCGTGCTCAAACGCAGCGCGCGCGTCATCCTCCCACGCGTCACTATGACCGCCGCTCACCGAAATATGTTTTTTCCGCAATTCATCAATCAACGCGAGCGAGCCGGGCAATTCCGGCGCGAGCGTCATTCGTTTGACCACGTCGCTGTGCTCGAGCAACGGCTTGTACATTCTTCGACTCGGTTTTCGGATCAGACTCGCGCGCTGCGCGCCCGGTTTCGCCTTCGAAATGAAAGGCCCTTCCACGTGAACACCGGCAATTTGCTTAATCGAAGACTTAGCGGTGCGAACTTCGTTGAGCACTTTGACGATGGCTTTGATCGGCGCCGTCGCAGTGGTTAAGAGCAACGACGTCGTCCCGCCGCTGGCGTGATAATCACAAATTATACGGAAAGCTTTGGTCGACGCTTGCATAGTGTCGCGCCCCATCGCGCCGTGGACATGAAGATCGATGAAACCAGGCGCGAGGTAATTGCCTTCAAGGTCGATAATTGTCTCGCCCATCGCGTGCGCTTGCGCGCGAATCGCCGTGATCGTTCCGTCTTCGACGAGGAGGTCCAACCCGTCGCTAACACCATTTGGAAAAATCAAACGCCCGTTCTTAAAGATCACTCAGGGAAGACAATTGCGTTTGGCGGCGCAAAAGTCCATTTTCGATCCGCGATGGAAAGCGGCCAAGGCCGATTTGCGGTCGAAAGTGTTTTCTGGCGACGCGTGATCGATTGGTCGGTCAATCGTGTGCCCGCGATTTTCCATTGGCCGCTGATCTGGGTCGCGGCATTCTTGTTCTTCTTTGTCGCGGCCCCGGCCCGAAGAGCTTTGCTCCAAAATTTGCGGCTGATCCGACCGGGCTTGTGGCGAATCGGAAATTATTTCCGCGTGCTGCGAGTGTTTGCGAATTTTGGCTGGTCGCTAACCGATTCGGCGGCGTATCGGGTGACAAAGGCGCGAGTGCGCTACGAACTCGAGGGCGGACGCTTTTTAGACCAACTCGCGTCCGGAAAAGGCGCAATCGTTCTGACGGCGCACATGGGCAACTATGATTTGGGCACGGCGCTGTTTGCCGAACGCTTTCACCGCAAGATGAAAATGGTGCGAGCGCCCGAACCGGATGCGCTCAGCGCGCAACATGTCGATCTTGCGTTGCAGCAATCGACCGCCGGCGCGGTTCGAGTCGGCTACAGCAGCGAGGGCCCGTCGCTCGCCTTCGATTTACTGAACGACTTGCGCAGCGGTGAGATCATTTGCATTCAGGGCGATCGCGTGGTCGGCGACGTCGCACGGGCGTCGCTGAAAGTTTTCAACCGCGAAATCTTATTGCCGAATGGACCGTTTGTTCTTTCGCTCGTTACGCAAACACCGATTTATCCGCTCTTCATCGTGAGAACCGGTTTTCGCAAATACAAGATCATCGCCCGCGAGCCGATCGTTTGTTCCCGCGGCAGCGGATCACGCGATGAAGTAATCGCGGAAGCGATGCAGCGCTGGGCGCAAGTGTTGGAAGAAATCGTGGAATCTCATTGGCAACAATGGTTCGCGTTTACACCGCTTTTCTAGGAGCGGCGATTCCGCTCCTACGATGGATTGACCAATTGCAAATACCACCGGACGAACTTTTCGCCGAAGAACATCCAGGTAAGCGCGCCGAAGGCGAGATAAGGGCCGAACGGTAATTTCGCCGACCAGACACGTTTTCCGATGAGCAACGTGGCCAATCCAACGATTGAGCCGACGACCGAGCCGGCGAAAATGCTGAACAACACGCCACGCCAGCCGAGAAACGCGCCAATTGCCGCCAAAAATTTTAGATCGCCGCGACCCATCGCTTCGCGCGGGATTTCCAACTCATGGGCCACGCCGGAAATTTGGTCCACGGTGTCGAGCATGAACTCGTCGCCGCCGACGCGGACGCGATTGTAGTGGAAATCCAGGACCTCATTTCCGAATACGCGATTGTCGATCTTCGCTTCGTCGCAGTGGAGCAGTAGCCGATCCTTTTCGCGCGCGAAGTAATCGCTCCACAAGCTGCGTTCGTCGCCGACGACGAAATCGGCATCGTCGCCATGACGCGTCCAATTGAATGGAGTTGGCCCATCCAGCTTTACCCGCTTTTTCCCGAAGGCGACCTTTCCGCCCTCGAGCACGATCCACAAAATCACATAACCGAGCGCGGCTGCGAGAGCAGCGCGCACCAGCGCAGCCAGACGCGAGTCAGTGCTCATCAACTCGGGCACGATAAAGCTCGCGACAATTCCCGCGATCGTCCCGCCAATGGTAATTTGGTCGGGAATAATAAAGTGTTCCAGATCGACGAAGGTGGCGATGAGCAGAATCGAAACGAAAACCCAGTAGGCGATCGCGATCTGCCACGGGAATGCTTCCCAGATGGCGAGAAACAAAAGCGCGGTCAACAATTCGACGCCGAGATAACGAAAGGCAATCCTGGCCCCGCAGTTTGCGCAACGCCCGCGGAGAAACAGCCAACTCACCAGCGGAATGTTTTGTTGCCACGGAATCTGTGTCTTGCAGGCCGGGCAAAAAGAACGGCGTGGTTCTTTGATCGAAATATCGCGCGGCAAGCGATAAATACCGACATTCAGAAACGAACCGATAGCTGCGCCGGTGACGAAGGCGAGACCTGCAAACAGCGCGTAATAAAAAGAAGCTTCCACGCGATCAGGTAAGAGTCGGGCGTGATTTGCGACGCTCCATCACCCAGGCGACCCAGATGCAGCTTTCGTAAAGCAACGACATCGGCAACGCCATCGCGACCAAGGTCAACAGATCAGGCGTTGGCGCAATAATGGCGGCGAGCACAAAGATTAGAACGACGGCGTAGGGACGCGTGCGGGCCATAAATTTGTAGGTAATGAGACCGAAATAAACGAGCGCCAGGACAACGACCGGCAATTCAAAAGCCAGACCAAAACCAAGAATGAATTTCGTCACGAACGAATAATATTGCTGCACCGTCCAGGTCGGCATCCATCCGAGCGATTGAGTATCGCGAAAAAAGAAAAGGATCGTTTTCGGGAGCAGCCAAAAATAACAAACGGCCACGCCCAGCAGGAAAAGGCCGAAGCTGCCGACGATGGCCGGAAACAAGAATCGTTTCTCGACCGCGGTCAGCGCGGGAAGAACAAATCCCGCGAGAAAGTAGAGCAGCAACGGAAACGAGACCACGATCCCTGCGTAAAAGGCGAGGTGAAAGGAAATCACGATCGAATCCGTAATGCCGAGCGCTTTGAGCGCCCCGACTTGTGGATCGACATCGTGGAGCGGCGCCTGCATCACCCGCACCAACAGCGAACGGAAGGCGAAGCAGACGAGCATCGCCAGGACGAGAGTGATCGCCATTTTCACGACCGTCCAGCGCAGGTCTTCCAGATGCTCGAGAAACGGTTTTGACGTCTCGCTCTCCGGCAATTCGCGAAACTTAAAGATGTCGCCCAAGGCCATGTCCGGGGTCAGTGCGCGGCCAACGAAATGAAACCGGCTGCGGCCAGACGCGCGCAGATTCCAAGCGTGTTGGCATCGCGAATGTCATTCTGCGCGATCATCCGGGCTAGTTCAGAAGTGCTAACCGCTCGACATTCCAGAATCGCCTCGCCTTCTTCACCCTTGTGGACATCGGCTTTTCGAACCGGGCGGGCCAGAAAAAAATAGCAATGCTCGTCTGTAAGACCAGCCGAAGTGAAAAAATAACCGAGCGGAATCAGGTCGCCGCCCGGCGCCAGATCATAACCCGTTTCTTCGTGTAATTCGCGCAAGGCAACCGCTTCGATTTCTTGCTCGTTAGGCTCGACCTTGTCATCGATCTGGCCGGCCGGCATTGACCAAATCGCCGCCCGAATCGGAATCCTCTCTTCCTTGATGAGCAAAAACTTTCCGTCGCTCGTCATGGGCGCGATAACGACGGCTGCCTTGCGTCGGATCGTCGTCCAAACCCGCGCTTGTGAACTCGAAGGCGTTCGCACCTGTTCGGTCACGACATCGAGATGCGAATTTGTGAAATGATGCTCGCTTGAAATTGTTTCCCACCCATCACTGTCCCGTACCAGTTTGCTCCGTTTCACGTCGGGAAACTGTAGAGGCAGCCGTGCCGGCTGCAATCTTTCTCGATGCGGGCGACACGCCCGCCGCTACAGTTCAAGCCAGCAATTTGCGCCAGCGGGCCATCTCCTTTTTTACATTGTCAGGCGATGGCGCGCCAATGCCACGACGCGCCGCGAGCGAACGCCGAACATCGAAAACCTCGGCAACATCGACGTCGAATAACGACGAACCCTTTTTTAACTCAGTCGGCGGGAGCGCGCTGATTTTCGTTCCCTTCGCGATCGCATCGGCCACGAGCCTGCCGACGATTGCGTGCGCCTCACGAAAGGGCACTCCTTTCTTGACCAAGTATTCGGCAAGATCGGTCGCAAGGAGGTGCGGGTCGTTTGCGGCGGCTTCCATTCGCTCACGGTCAATTTTCAATTCGGGTAGCATTGCCGAAAACAATTCGAGTGCGGCGGAGACAGTGTCGACGGAATCAAAGAGCGCTTCTTTGTCTTCCTGGAGATCGCGATTGTAAGACGAGGGCAGCGCTTTCAACATCGTTAAGATCGACAATAAGTTTCCATAAAGCCGTCCGGTTTTTCCGCGCGTGAGCTCGGCCATGTCCGGGTTTTTCTTCTGAGGCATCAGACTCGATCCGGTGGAGAAAGCATCGCTGAACTCGACAAAGCCGAATTCGCTCGTGCTCCAGATGATTAGATCTTCGCTCAGACGTGAGAGATGCATTCCAATCATCGCGAGGCAGAAGATGAATTCGCAGACAAAATCGCGATCGCTGACGGCATCGAGACTATTTTGGCTTACGCGAGCAAAACCGAGTTCGCGGGCAATCAACTCACGATCCAGGACGATGCTGGAACCAGCGAGCGCACCGGAGCCGAGGGGAAGAACGTCCGTTCGTTGTAGACAATTGTGCAGGCGTTCGGCATCTCGCCCGAATCCTTCGATTTGCCCTAACAAGTAGTGCGCGAAGTAAACCGGTTGGGCGCGCTGCAAATGCGTATATCCCGGCATGACAAGATCGACATGTTCCTGCGCGAGATCGAGGAACGCCGTTTGTAGTTTTTGGAGCAGCGCCGAGGTCTGCTCGATTTCCTCTTTGACATACAGTCGCAGATCGAGCGCCACCTGATCGTTCCGGCTCCGCGCGGTGTGCAGCTTCGCGCCGGCTTCGCCGATTTTTTTAGTGAGGGCGCTCTCGATATTCATGTGCACGTCCTCGAGCGCTTCGTCCCACTGAAATTTTCCGGAGTCGATCTCCTTTTCGATCGCGCGCAGTCCAGCTTCGATCTCTTTCTGGTCCGCTACGGATACAATCCCGGCCTTCACCAGCGCCGCCACATGAGCAATCGAGCCAGCAATATCGTGCCGATAAAGCCGATAGTCGAAGGACACGGATTCGCTGTAACGCTGCGCGACGTCGGCGACCGATTTATGGAATCTTCCTTTTCGCATGATTTAACCGGCGGGACGTTTGCGAACGTGTCACGCGGGCAAAGTTACCGCTAGTTATTTCGGCGCGAGCGAGGCGACGATTTTTTCAAAGCGCGGATCGTCCCGGAGCGGATCCCAGATCGGATCGAGCCGCAGCTC
>DASTJU010000186.1:0-3475 GCA_035716295.1 Chthoniobacterales bacterium
CTGCCGGAGCACGCGAGCTTCACCTTGTGCGAACATTTCCAGATCAAATCGCTCGATGGCTTTGGTTGCGCGCACATGCCGCAGGCGGTCGCGGCCGCGGGCGCAATCGTTCATTACTTGAAGCACCAGCTTCGCCGCAAAATCGATCATCTCAGTTCGCTGCGATGCGATGCGCCCGGCGATTACGTGCTGCTCGACGCCGCCACCCAAAACAACCTGGAGCTGGTTGAATCGCGCAGCTTGCGCGACACAAGCCTGCTCGCAGTGCTCGATCGGACCGCAACGCCGATGGGAGCGCGAAAATTGCGCTCTTGGATCTTGCAGCCGCTCCGCGATCTGACCGAGCTCAGCTGCCGCCAGCAAATGATCGCCGATTTGTTGCAGGAGCCGGACTTGCTCGATTCGATCCGGACGGAATTGAAATCGATCCGCGATATCGAGCGCGCGGTCGGGCGATTGAGCCAGGCGTCCGGCAACGCCCGCGATCTGGTTGCGCTGAAAGCATCGCTCCAGCAAATCCCAAAACTAAAAGCGGAGCTGCAGAAGAAGCTCGCTCGCCTCGCCTTCGGCACAAATCGGGCGAACGAAGCAGGCAGTGTCGAGTTGCTGGCGCAACGACTGCAAAACGAGATCCAGGAAATGCCGGCGCTGGCCGAGAAATTGAACAAGGCGCTGGTAGACGATCCCCCACTCGCTTTGAAGGAAGGCGGAATTTTCCGCGACGGTTACGATGTCGATCTTGACGGACTGAGGAATGGTTCGCGTGAGGGCAAGGACTGGATCAGCCAATTGCAGGAACGCGAGATCGCCACGACCGGAATCAAGTCGCTCAAAGTTCGTTACAATTCCGTGTTCGGTTACTTTATTGAAGTAACCAAATCGAATCTGGCGAGTGTGCCGGCGCATTACACTCGCAAACAAACCACCGTCGGTGGCGAAAGGTTCATCACGCCGGAGTTGAAAGAGATGGAAGGAAAAATTCTTGGCGCGGACGAGCGCGCCCGGAATCTGGAGTACGAACTTTTCCAAAAGGTGCGTGAGGAAACGCTGCGCGAACTCGGACCGATTCAGAGAACCGCGGAAGCCATCGCGGTTGCCGATGTAATTGGCGCGCTAGCGGAAACAGCGCGGCTCTTCAATTATTGCCGGCCGATTTTAAATGAATCATTGCGGCTCGTGATCAAAGACGGCCGCCATCCGGTGCTCGATCAGAACCTGGTCGAAGAGAAGTTCGTGCCGAACGACACGACCTTGGATGGCGACGGAATGCGGCTGGCGATTGTGACCGGGCCGAACATGGCCGGAAAATCAACCTACATCCGGCAAGTCGCGCTGATCGTTTTGATGGCACAGACTGGCAGCTTTGTTCCCGCGGCAAGCGCGGAGATCGGACTGGTCGATCGCATTTTCACCCGCGTAGGCGCGAACGACGATCTGTCACGCGGCCAGTCGACGTTCATGGTGGAGATGAACGAGACATCGAACATCGTGAACAACGCGACCGGGCGCAGCCTGGTCATTTTGGATGAGATCGGCCGCGGAACATCGACATTCGACGGGTTGTCGATCGCCTGGAGCGTGGCGGAATTTTTGCACGACAAAATCAAGGCGCGGACGCTGTTCGCGACGCATTATCACGAGCTGACGAAACTGGCGTCGGAACGCAAAGGCGTTTGTAATTTCAACGTCGCGGTGCGGGAGTGGAACGAGCAGATCATCTTTTTGCGCAAGATCGTGCCCGGTGGCGCGGATAAGAGTTACGGCATTCAGGTCGCGCGGCTGGCTGGTTTACCGAAAGAAATTCTGGATCGGGCCAAGGAAATTCTGTCCCACCTGGAAAACCCTAACGGCGCCGTCGTCCACGAAAAGAAAAAGCGACGATCGACAAAGAGCATGCCGCAATCGGAGAAGCCGCAGCTCGATTTGTTATGATAGAGTAATTTGCGCTATGGCGGTCAAAACCGAAAAAGAGCTCAACGAAACGCAGCGGAGTCTTTGGCTGAAAACGATGGCGGCGATGGAGCTGCGCAATTTCGGATACGCGATTTCGCTTTTGCAGGGCATCCTCAAACAGGAGCCGCAATTTCTGACCGGCCGGCAATTGCTGCGCCGGGCCGAAGTGGCAAAGCAAAAATCCAGCAAGAAAAGTTTCTTCAATATTTCGACGGCACCGATCGCGGTGATGAAAGCGCAGCGCGAAATTAAAAAAGCGCCACAACGCGCGGTGGAAATGATCGAAAAAGTCCTGGAGGAGGAACCGTACAATCGGCAGGCCAATCTGACGTTGAAAGAAGCGGCGGTGGCGGCGGGCTGGCCGGAGATTGGCGTTTTCGCGATGCGAACTTTGCTCGAGGAAAATCCACGCGATGTGAAACTGTTGCGTGAATTGGGACAGCTTTATCACCAGACCGGTCAGAACGAGGAGGAGGTCGAGATTTACAATCGGATTACGGAAATCGATCCGCTGGACGCGGCGGCGCTGCGATTAGGAAAAGACGCCTCGGCGCGAGCATCGATGAGCGCGGGCGGCTGGACCCAGGCTGAAAGTTATCGCGAATTGATCAAGGACAAGGATGCCGCCATTTCGCTGGAGCAACAAAGCCGGATGCAATTGACGGGCGAAGCGCTCGAGCAGCAGATTGCTGAATTGCAGGCGAGGCTGCAGGCTGAACCGCAGAATATCGATCTTGCCCGGCGACTCGGTGCGTTGTCCGAACAAAAGGACGACATCGAATCGGCAATTAGCTGGTATCAGCGAGCAGTGGATTTGACCGGCGGCCGTGATGCCGCTCTGATCCGAAAGGTTTCTGATCTAAAGATGCGCGGCGCAGAACGCGACATCGCGGCGCACGAGGAGTTTTTGGCTGGCCATCAGAAAAAAGACGCGGTCCACGCGAAGAAAACCGAAGAGCTTCAGGCTGCGAAGAAAAAGCGAGCTGGAATATTGATCGAGGAAACGAAAAAACAATTGGAGCGAAATCCGACCGATCTCCAATTGCGATTTGAGCTCGGCGAGCATCTCGTCAACGCGCAACGATTTCGCGAAGCGGTGCCGGAATTACAACGCGCGCGACAAAATCCCAATGCACGGTTGAAGGCGATGAATTTGCTTGGCGTTTGCTATCGCGAACTCGGCATGCTCGATCTGGCGATGAAACAATTCGAGGACGCGGCGAAGGAGATTACGACAATGGACCCGATGAAAAAGGACATCGTCTACAATCTCGGGATCGTTTACGAGAAGATGGGCGAGCGCGAGAAGTCGCTCAATTGCATGAAACAGATCTACGAAGCGGATTATGGTTACAAAGACGTGGCCGAGCGCGTGGAAAGCTCATATCCACAAGACAAAGGCCGGAGTTGAGTTGGTGGATGTCGATCTGATGGCCTCGATTAGCCGGCTTGCACGTCCAAGGCTGGGTCAAGCTGCGAATCTCTGATGCCGACTAGCGGCATCACAACCTGCAAACACTTA
>DASTJU010000187.1:0-2202 GCA_035716295.1 Chthoniobacterales bacterium
GTTTCCAGCGTGGTTTGATCTGCTTGGTGCCGCGCAATGTCGTTTCCTTGAAATTAAAATCTTCGTTCACAAAACCACTCGAGAGTGCCGCGCCTGCGGCATTGATCACGTGCCAGCGTAGATAAGTTTTCCAATCGTCCATCGATGTCGAGGTAAACGCCGTATTCACCGCTTTGAAGAAATCCGGCTGATGCACGTCGATGTCGCCCGGATTCGTCAGACCGATCTCTTTGAAGAAATCGCCCCAGTTCCAATCCGGGGTCAGCGTTTGCAGGTCGGCCTGGGTCATCTTGTTGTAATTCTTTTGCGGATCGCGCAGCTCCACCCGGGTGCGCGAGGCCTGCGCCAGCGAAGTTTCGAACGCGAGAATTTTCTTGGCATCCGCGGCGGCTTTTTCCGCCGGTTCGCCGAGCAACGTCAACATCTTGGCAACGTGCGCGACATACGCGTCGCGTATTTTTTTCGAAGCGTCGTCGTCCTTGGTGTAATAATCGCGGTCCGGCATTCCTAGTCCGCCTTGCACCGCCTGCGCGATCTCTCTCGTGCTGTCTTTGTCGTCCTGGCCCGACCCGAAATTGAAGAACGCGTTTACGCCGATCGTGTGCAGATGCGCGATTTCCTTCAACACGTCGTTGCGATCTTTCATGTTCTCGATCTTGCTCAGCTCGTCTTGCAACGGCTTGGTTCGCATCGCTTCGATCTTTCTTTCATCCATCCCGCTCGCGTAATAATCGCCGACCTTTTGCACTTCCGGCGCGGTCTTCGGGTCCGCTTTCGTCTTTGCCGCTTTTTCCGCGATCGCATGGAGCGCGTCGTTGTTCTGCTCGGTCAGCTCATTGAAACTGCCCCAGCGCGCCAATTCCGGCGGAATTTCAGTGCGCTTGCTCCAGCCGCCGGTGGCGTAGAAGAAAAAATCGTCTGCTGGTTTGACCGACGGATCCATGTTGCTCGGATCGATCGGCCTCGCGTTGCTGCTTTGAATTGGCGGCGGACTTGTCTGTGATTCTTTCGCGCTGGTTCCAGGCGTTTTCTCCGGCTCGGTTTGCGCCGTTAACGAAAAAGCGACCGCCAAACTCAGGAACGAAACGAAAAACGATTTCTTGATCGTGGAACGTAAGACGGTGGCCGTGCTTGCCAAGTCGTAGCCTTGGCGAAAACTGGTCGGCCGCAAGCAACGTGACGTTGCATCCAATTCTCTTTTCCGCCACGAAATCACGCCGCTCTGCGGCAAGCAACGAACATGGGAACTAATTGGATGAACTAGCGGGAGCGTAATGGACACGAATGTGGGAGATGACTTCTGACTTCCCCATTAACGCTGTTCGAGTCTGTAGCCGCGCGCTTGTAATTGTGCGAGCACCCCTCGCGGGCCGCAACAATGCAGTGCGCCTACGATCACCATGGTCGGCTTCCGCGATTTCATCGCGTCTTCGATTCGCGGGATCCAGGACGAACTGCGTTTCTCGATCCAGCGCCAATAACCGTCCGGTCCGTTCCCGCGCGGCGCGTAAAGCTGATAGATCCGCTGCGTGCTCCCCGATTTCCAAGCCGCAATTGTCTGGTCGAGAAGTTCGGGTGAGCGGCCGTATTCGATCGATTGGAGTAGAAAAGATTCGCTTTCGCGGTCGCTCATTTCAGAAAAGCTGCGGACGAATTCGTCGATCGTCTCAAGTCCGCCGGTCTCGCCTCGGTGGCGCGTCTTTTCGTTAATGTAATGGTCCATGCTCCACTTCGATTTCACCGTTTCCATGCCTTGCGCTTTGAGATTGAAAGCGGCGATCGCCCACGGTTTCTGCCTTTCGTAAGCGCCCTGCGGAATCCGCGCGATCCGTTTCAATAACGCAAACGTCGATCGACTCACGCGTTGCTGGATGGTCACTCCGTGCGGGTAAGTGCCCTGCGCGCTCAGCTTGCGCCAAAGCTCTGTCGGATCGTTCACCGCCGGGTCGCGCTCGAAAATAAATTTCTCTGATTGATCAATCGCTCGATTGAATTCGCCCAAATCAGTCGGGTAATCGTCTCTGTGCAATGCGTGCATCGATCCGACGAGATAAAACGGCGCCGGGGCGTTCACGACCCGCCAAAGAAATTGCTTTCGCTGAGGCGAGTTCGCCGCCGCGAACAAATTGCCGGTCAGCGCGCAAGCGATCAAAAGCAAAATGATTCGATGTTTCACGTTCTGTTGTAGAGGCGCTAGCGGGA
>DASTJU010000188.1:0-8089 GCA_035716295.1 Chthoniobacterales bacterium
GTTGAAATTCGGTCCGGTAGGCATGACTTTGTTCCGGATGTTTTCGGCCGCGCGAGTCGCCCGACTTTTGCGCGAACAGCGCGAGGGTGGCGCGCTCAGTCGCTTCCATTTCCTCGCGCGTTTTCCAACCGTTCTTCATCGAGGATCTGATGCGTTAATGTCGATCCTGGTCTGCCGCGCCCGAGGTCCGAGCCGGACTGGCATTTTGGCGAAGGCGGGCCGCGTCCAATTTTTCGCGCAACTCACGCTCCGCTCGCCGCGCTTGTAATCGCAGCACCAGCAGATCGAAGAGCGCAAGCAACAGGGCGGTAAAAGTGAGCCAGATGCAGACGATCCAAAAGAAGATGACCCGCCACGGATGCTCGCGTGAATTCAAAGCTGATTGCAAAAATGTGAAACCCGAAATCAGTAACAACAGCGCGACTGCGAGCAGAAGCAGCATCGCTTTCCGCCGGGTGTTCTGGTCGCGAATCACGCCGCGGGTGGCATGCACGACAAACGATGTTGTCCGCAGATGTTTTTCGTCAGGAGAATTTTCCATTGAGCGGTTTCCCGGCGACGCGCGCTGGTTACTTGTCGATCTTACAATTCAAATAATTCAAGACAATCGACTTCTCAGGAACAATGCGCAGTGCTTTCATACCGGGAATGAGAAAGTCGAAGCCAAAAACCGGATCTCGCAAAAAGAAGTCCGCCCCAAGAGTAAAAGAGAAGCAAGGTCCCGTTCTTAAAGAGCGGTTAGAAGTCGAATTCGCCAAGGCTGTGAAGAGCGCGAAATCTTACGTCGGAAATCCTCAACGGTTGCAGTCGCTCTTCCAGGAAGCGGCAAAACAGGCCTCGTCGATGCCGAAGGAACCGTTTCAGGAAACGTGGCCATACTTTCAAGCCATGCTCCGTTTAGTTCGTGCCTATTCTCAAGGCAACTATCGCGATGTTCCCGAAAGCACGCTGGTCGTGATCATTGCCGCCATTATCTACGTCGTAAATCCGCTCGACGTAATTCCTGATGCGCTTCCCGCGCTCGGTTTTCTAGATGACGCAACCGTTCTTGCGCTCGCCGTGCGTAGAAGCCGCCAAACTTTGGATGACTTCATGACTTGGGAAACCGCCGCCTCATAGACAGGCAGCGGTTATCTGATTTCGGCCTGCAGGGAATGCAGCTATTGCGAGCGGCTCAAATCTGGCTCTCTCTATAAGGACGGAATATGAGGCGAGAGAGAGAACGGAAGTCACAGTCAGCTTTAAAGAAAGACGATGTCTCTTCAAAAAAGGCGCCTCGTAGTCCTGCTTTCTCGCAGGCTCTAACCAACGCGCGGTCGTATGCCAAGGATCCGGAACGACTACGTCAACTCTTTAAGGAAGCGGTAAAGAAGGCTCCGACGATCCCAAGGGAGCCGTTCAAGGATCTTTGGGCCTACTTCCAGGCAATGTTGCGTTTGATTCGCGCGTACTACCGCCGCGAATACCGCAATGTACCTCTCCAAAATCTCGTGATGATAGTCGGGGCAATCATTTACATCCTGAATCCATTCGATCTCATACCGGACTGGATCGCTGGCCTTGGTTTTGCGGATGACGCGGTCGTCTTGGCGTTCGCCGTCCGGCAAACACGGCAGACGCTGGACGACTTTATGACATGGGAAATCCGCTCGCGCGCGCGGCCCACATCTTGATCGCTGCGTTAGACTAACAAGAGCGCTGGATTTTCAAGAAGGTGGCGGAGTTCTTTCAAATACTCCGCGCCGAGCGCGCCATCGATCACGCGATGATCGCAGCTCATCGTGATCGACATGCGTTGGCCGGCGACGATCTGATCGCCATCATCGATCACCGGAACCTTCGTGACTTTTCCGATAGCGAGAATGAATCCTTGCGGCGGATTGATCACCGCGCTGAATGAATCGATGCCCATGCCACCGAGATTTGAGATGGTGAATGTGCCGCCCTGAAATTCTTCCGGCTTCATTCGCTTGTTGCGCGCGCGACCGGCGAGGTCTTTTACTGCCTCGCTGATTTCGCGAAGCGATTTGTTCTGGGCAGCGCGAATCACCGGTGTGAGCAATCCATCTTCGATCGCAACTGCGATCCCAAGATCGACATCGGCATATTGAATGATCGCGTCGCCATCGAATGAAGCATTTACGCGCGGCACTTTGACCGCCGCCTGCACCGCCGCTTTCAGAATAAAATCGTTCACTGTGATTTTCGACGTGTCCGCGCCTTCGCCGGCCGATTTCAATTCTTCGCGCGCGGCCATCAGCGGCGCCGCGTTGATCTCGATCGTGAGGTAAAAATGCGGAATCGGCCCCAGGCTTTCGACCAGACGTTGGGCAATGACTCTGCGCATGCCGGAGAGTTGAATCCGCGCGCCTTCGCCCGATTTGATCGAAGGAGCTGAGGGTTTCCCGGTGGCTGGCGCTTTTTGCGCTGGCGCAGCTCCTTTTGATTTCGCCGCCGCGCGGACATCGGTTTCGGTCACGCGCCCGTCGGGACCTGTTCCTTTTACACTCGAAAGATCGACACCGAGCTCGGCCGCAACTCGCCGCGCGACCGGCGACGCTTTGACGCGCGCTTCTTCCCCTTTGTCAATCTTCGCTGTGGGCGCGGCTTCTTTCTTTTCAGGTTCGGCGCGTTTCTCCGTCTTCTTCTTTTCTTGAGGCGGGACGGTTTCTTTTTCTTTTTTATCAGCCGGCGCTGGTTTCTCCGTTTCCGACTTCTTTTCCTTTTTCTCTTCGGCTTTCTCTTCTTTCTTTGCCGGTTCCTTTTTTTCTTCCTTCTTCGCGGGCTCCTCTTTCTTCGGAGCTTCTTCGCCTTCCTCTCCAATGAACGCGATCTTGTCGCCGACGTTCACTTTCCCGCCTTCCTCGACGTAAATTTCGGTGAGTGTTCCGTCCTCGGGCGATTCCCATTCCATCGTCGCCTTGTCGGTTTCGATTTCAGCTATCACTTCGCCGGCCGAAACTTTGTCGCCCTTTTTCTTTTTCCACGAGACGAGCGTGCCTTCCGTCATCGTGTCGCTCAACTTCGGCATTTGGACTTCGGGCATGGCTCGTTAGGCGTAGCAAACTTTCTTCACAGCGGCCATCACCTTGTCGGCATTGGGCAAAACGAATTTCTCGAGCTTTTCGTTATAAGGCATTGGCACATCCTCTTGAGAAACGCGCATGATCGGCGCGTCGAGCTCATCAAAAATATGTTTCTGGATCCGGTAACACACTTCCGCGCCGACACCACAGAACGGACGGTCCTGCTCGACAATGACCGCGCGGTGGGTCTTGGACACGGAATTAAAGATCGTCGTCTCATCCAGAGGTTTGATTGAGCGAAGATCGACAATCTCCGCTGAAATGTCTTCCTCCTCGAGTTGAGCGGCGACCGCGAGCGCAAGCGGAACGGTTTGCGCGTAACAAATGATCGAGACATCGCTGCCTTCGCGCTTCACTTCGGCTGCACCGAGCGGGATGAGCAATTCTTCGTCTGGCGGCTCAACCATTCCCTTCGAGCTATAAAGAAGTTCCGCTTCGAGCACTAGAACCGGGTTGTCGTCGCGCACAGCCGTCTTTAATAAGCCTTTGGCATCGCGCGGCGTGGCCGGTGTGCACACTTTCAGGCCGGGCGCGTTCGCGTACAACGATTCGGTCGCGTGTGAGTGAGTTGCGCCGAGCTGGTGCGCTGGGCCATTCGGCCCGCGAAATGTGATCGGAATATTAAACTGGCCGCCCGACATCATGAACATGTTGGGCGCGTTGTTCACGACCTGGTCGAACGCAACGAACGAGAAGCTGAAAGTCATGAACTCGATGATCGGTCGCAGCCCAACCATGGCCGCGCCGACGCCGAGTCCGGCGAAACCGTTCTCACTGATTGGCGTGTCGATAATACGCTTGGGTCCAAAACGTTCGAGCAAGCCCTGGCTCACTTTGTAAGCGCCGTTGTATTCCGCGACTTCTTCGCCCATCAGAAAAACATTCGGATCGCGGGCCAATTCCTCGGCGAGCGCTTCGTTCAATGCCTGACGGTAGGTGATCTCCCTCACGATTTTTTCTCGTTGAAGTAGACGTAGTCGTAAACCTTCTCGACCGACAACTCCGGACTTTGCTCCGCGAATTTTACGGACGCGAGCGCAGTCTCTTTCGCTTTCTTGTCGAGCGCGTCGAATTGTTCGTTAGTAAGCTTGCCTTCGCGCGTCAGCTGGGCGCGTAAACGGATGATTGGGTCGTCGAGCCGATATTTCTCGAGTTCGTCCTTGGTTCGATAACTGGCCGGGTCCGACATCGAATGTCCGCGATAACGATAGGTCCGGATCTCAACGAATGCCGGATGCGGATCCTTGCGAATCGAGCTGATGGTCTCGCTCAGTTTGTCGCGCACTTCGCGAAAATTCATCCCATCGACGATTTCGCCCGGAATATCATAGCCTTCAGCGCGATCGACGATTTGCTTCAACGATGTCGATCTTTTCACCGACGTGCCCATGGCGAAGAGATTGTTTTCGCAAATGAGAACGACTGGAAGTTTGTAGAGCGCGATCAGGTTCAGCGCTTCGTGGAATGAGCCCTGATTAATCGCGCCGTCGCCAAAGAAGCAAAGCGTCACGCGATCTTCCTCACGATATTTCGAGGCAAATGCCATTCCCGCGGCGAGCGGAACATGCGCCGCGACGATGGCGTGTCCTCCGTACATGTGATTTTTTTTGTCAAAAAAGTGCATCGAGCCGCCGAGACCTTGGGAACAGCCGGTTGCCTTTCCGAAAAGTTCCGCCATGCACGCGTTCGCGCTTATGCCGCGCGCAAGGGCGTGGCCGTGATCCCGATAAGCGGTGATGATGTAGTCATCGTCGCGCACGGCCGCGACCGCACCGGCGACAACCGCTTCCTGGCCGATGTAAAGATGACAGAAGCCGCCGATCTTCTGCGCTTGATATTGCTGGCTCGCGCGTTCCTCGAAACGTCGGATCAGCAGCATCAGCGCGAGCATCTCGACCTCGTCGCGTTGCTCGGACCGCTGCATCAAGATTTACGCGGCGCGAGGCAATGCAGCTCCAGCGCGCGCCCGGCTGGTTTTTCTCCCGAGACTCATGCACGCCACGAACAACGCGGTGAAAAAGAGATCGCCGAGAAGCGAGTTGCGCAAAAACATCCAGGCAGGCGTGGCGCCGTTGTAAATCGGGAGCCCGATGGTTTGCGCCTGCACGAAACCAGCGAACGTCTTCGG
Source organism: Chthoniobacterales bacterium (assembly GCA_035716295.1). Lineage (GTDB taxonomy): Bacteria > Verrucomicrobiota > Verrucomicrobiia > Chthoniobacterales > UBA10450 > AV40. The sequence goes on from DASTJU010000188.1 coordinate 5,215, forward strand.
ATAACCCGGGTCGTACACCCACGAGACGCAGTTGGTGACGAAGTAAAAGATCAGCGACGCTGCGATTGAAGCCGGCAGCAGCGTCTTCAACGAAGCGCGGTTTTGCAGCGACCAGCCGAGCAAACCAATGAGCGCAAATCCCACGTAATGCGAGATGACGAATGGGCTCCCCAGCGGCGCGTGATAATGAAAGACGTTCAAAGCCACATCGGACAAGAGTAGTGAAACCATTGGAATGGTCAGCTTGTAGCGAGTCGGAAAATAAGCCGCGCCGCAAAGTGCGATCGCGGCCAGCGGCGTGAAGTTCATCCAACCAACAGCGTCGACTGGTCCAAAAAAGCCAAACAGGATGCGAAAAAGAATCGCTGATGCGACGAGCAAAAGAGCAGGAATCATTGGGAGAAATTTAGCCGTCCTGCGAGAGATGCAAAGCTGATTCCTTCACATCCGGAACGCGGAGGAAACCGACTTCGATGGACAGCCGAACCGCCGCAATTAAGCTCCACGTCTGCGTTTGAGAATGAAGGCGATAGTATTGACGTACGATCGGAACCGGGCGGTTACCGAGCACATGATTCATAAATATAACGAGCTCTGGCCGGAGCATCCTTTCGTATTTCGAATCCCGTATCAGGAGCTCGGTGGCACGACAGCCAACAATGAGTACGTCAAAACGCCCCCGGAAATTCGGGAAACCGTTTTGCAATTGATCGCGGACCTCGCGGACGAGGACTGGATTTACTGGTGCGTGGACGACAAATATCCAATTCAGCTCGTTCTCGGAAAAATTAATCAGCTCATGACGGACGCGATCGGGTCACCCGATATGAGCGGATTGTTATTTTGCCGTGGCAAAGCTCTCCTGCGAAAGCCGGAGGTAACACTTTACCCCGAAGAGCGGCGTAATTCATTGGGTGACGTTTATCTTGAGCGGAAGGGCTGGCACCAGATTTGGATTCACCAGTTTCTACGGGTCAAGGTCGTGCGCCATCTGTTCTCGAATATGCCGAAGGAGATCGCCTCGGCGAAATTAATGGATCAGTTGAAGGACGAGATTCCGAAACTTCCCGAGCATCGCCTGTTCGTGACGAAAGAAAACTTCGCCGTCTTTGGAGAAAGCACCCATAAGGGTACGCTCAACCAGAATTGCTACGAGAGTATCAGAAAAACCGACATCAAGTTGCCGAAATGGTTCCGCCGACCGAACGGAAAACACGTGATTATCGGCAAACTTTAGCGTCTTTCGCCCGAAATCAGACGTAACCATAGCGGCGCAATGGTTCCTGCAAGAGGGCCTCGAGTCGTTCCGCATCGCGATCTCTGACAAATTGGCGCCAACCCCCGATCTCCCCGCGGAAGATATGGTTGCCATGAATTTGCGAACCGGCATCGATTTGCTTGAAGCCGCGCAGCCGTTGCGATACTTCCCTGTTTCTTTCCAATGAATATTGATTGACCAGCTCAGTGATTTTTTCCGGACTCACCGCGATACCAAATGTTTTTTCAACGGCTTCGAATACGATCGCCGGTTTGGTCGCGAAATCTTCGTATCGCAGCGGACAGATACCGCCGCGATCAAAATAGCGGTTTAACTCGTTCACACGATCCTGGCACAAGCCGGCAAATTTCTCGATGTCCGCTTGGTTCATCTGCCGGTCCACGTTCGCGGGATCACTTCTTCGCCAGAGCGACACGACGACGTCGCGAAAATCGCGGAAAGACACCGCGGTTTTCACGCGGTGATGAGAATATCGGTGAGTTTTTGCCACGCCCTCCGGATAGATCCCGCTAATTAACTGATACACCAACGTGCTGCCCGATCGGGGGATGCCGTAACAGACAAATTCGAGATCGGTCTCAGGCACGTTCTCGAGATTTTTGTAAAAGCCGTTAGGTAACATGAATCAGTTATCTGCGCCGATTGGCGTCCTTCAATCGAATGAAAGTTTGAGCGGGTCGGAGGTGGATTCCTGCCACCGTCGAATCTTCTCCCCGCACCGCGCTATAACGTCAGAATGTTGACCGCTGTAATAAACATTTCGCGTTTCTCGCGGATCCTCATTCAAATTATAAAGTTCGTTCAAGTCCTGGTCTCGCAAACTAAGCTTCCACCCGTCTCGCGAAATCACGGTCCGGGTGGATTCGCCTATCGCTTGCTGAACCTTTGATTGAGAGGCGAGCGTTGTGCCTTTCTTGAGCCTCTTCTCGCGTTTCTTGTACGGATTCCATTCAATAAAAATGTCCTGCGGCTGCGTCGTTTGCCCGCGAATCAATGGCAGCAGGCTTTTACCAACAGGTTGAGAAGCCGTCGGTCGACCTAACAGCTCAATCAAAGTTGGAATGAAATCGATATGGCTGACCGGCTCCATCACCGTGTGGGCACGCTGGCCCGGGACCTTGATTAAGAAGGGAACACGCACGGCTTGTTCAAACATTACTCCTTTTCCAAAAAGATTATGGGCGCCTAACAAGTCTCCGTGATCGCTCGTATGAACGATTACCGTATCATTGGCCAGGCCGGTACTCTCAAGACAGGCGAGGACGGAACCGACACACTGATCAACGAAAGTAACAAGGCCGAGGTATTTTTGTTGCAGGTTTCGATAATCGTCCATTGTGAGACCGAACTGGAACTGACGAACCGTGCCGCTTTTATCCTGGGTTGCCCGGTCCTGCTGCCATTCACGAGTAAGGCGATATCGCAAGGGAAGAGCGTCGTCCGCCGCCGGTTGTAAAGCTGTAAGATCCAGATCCACGTCGTCGATCGGATGTTCACTATTAAACGGACTGTTGTAAGGCGAATGCGGTTCGACGAAGGCAACGACCAGAATGAATGGATCTTTCTGATTCCGCTTAATGAATTCGCACGCGTGCT
>DASTJU010000189.1:0-4279 GCA_035716295.1 Chthoniobacterales bacterium
GAATAAGCAGAACGGTCGGGAAGATCAGCTCGATCAGGATCATCCGCTTCAATCCCGGCTCGATCTCGATTCTCCGCTCGTTAGGCAATTCCATAGTTCTTATTTCAAGTTTTCGAGGTACTCGACGATGGCTTTGACCTCTTCGTCGGTTAGCTCCGGCTTCGGCATCACATCGTCAAAGCCGGCAACAACCGTCGCGCTCGGGTTAACGATTGAATCGCGTAGGTAAACGTCGTCAGCGGTGATGGTCGATCCGTTCGTTAGTTTCGTTTTGCGGCCGTAAACGCCTTTCAAGGTCGGACCAATTCCTTCCGAACCATCAATCGAATGGCAGGTCATACAATCTTTCGCTTCAAGGAGTTGGTACGTCGGATTCGTCTGCTGCGGCGGAGCTGGCGTGACCTTCTTCGTCTGGAACGTTGCCGCATCAACCACCCGGAGCTTTGCGGCCATTCGTTCATGACCGGTTCCGCAATATTCGTGGCAGAGCAGCTGATAGGTGTGCGGCTGATCGAATTTCACGCGCGTGTAATTCACGACGCCGGGCACAGCCATCAGATTCAGATTCGTGCCTAGTAAAATTAGTCCGTGCGTGACGTCAGGCGTGCTCACATAAATGTCGATTGTCGATCCAGCCGGTACGACCACTTCTTCCGGATCGAACTCCCACATCCGCGCGACGTAATGCACCTCGTAGTGCGTGGGCGAATGCGTGATCAATTCGCCTTTTTGGAAAGGCTTAATGTCGGTCAGGCATGTTGGAAGGCCGACATGAAAAAGGTTAATCGCCAGCGCCGCGAGTCCGAACAGAACGAGCACAAAAGCGACCGAGATAATAATGATTCGCCGTTCGAGTGTAAGGGCATCGATCATGTCAGCTCCGCGCGATCATGATCCAGTAGATCACAAACCAAAGCGCAGCATAGAAAACCAGCAGCAGCGCAAAAAAGAAAACGGCGCCGCTCGGGAAAAATTTCTTCTCGGATTCGCTCGGTGTCATCACTACTTCTCGAGCTGACGCAGTTTTAAATAGATCGCCAGCATCAACAGGCCGATCACAGCTATACTGAAGGCAAGACCGATCTGGCGATATCTGTACTCGGCGCGAGCTTGATCGAGCAGTTCGTTACTCTTCTTGATCGACTGTTCGCCCGGCGCGGCGATCTGTTGAAAACTATTTTGACTAAATGAATGAACATAAGTCCGCGATTTCTTCAGGGCGTCGCCGAGTTCGGTTAACTGATTGCTAATCGGTTCAACATCGACGCCTTTTGCAGCGAGCCTTTCCGCAGCGGACGCGACCTGAACACGTGCCTGGTCCATTCGGGTAACGGTTTGACGAAAGTAATCGGCTGCCCGGATGCAATTCGGATTTTCTTTGGCGTATTGACGGTGGCAGTCTCCGCAGAGCTGACCGTTCCCCGTCGCGAGCATCGCGTCGCTTGTTTTCTTAATCGTGTGATTGCCGTGGCACTGCCCGCATTCAGGCCAGTTATGTTGATCAAAAGCCTGCTTGTGTTTGCTGCCGTCGAACAATCCGGCGTTGGCGGAATGACAGAGATTGCAACTCTTGCTGACTTGCGCGACGCCGGGCGGGCTCGCGGCGTGATTTCCATGACAAGTATTGCAACGCGGCGCGCCGAGATCTCCGCGCGCCAGCGCTTTGCCGTGAACGCTTTCCCGATATTCAGCCAGCTGCGTCGTTGGAATCGGCGAACCGTCTGCGCGCTTGAATCCGGCCATGGTCGTAGCATTCGCATGGCACGAACCGCATGTTTCGGGTACGCGCTGCGCGTAGACTTTCGAATGTGGATCTTTCGCCGGCCGAATGCAGTGGACGCCATGACAACTCACGCACGAAGGCGCGCGATCGTCGTGATTGTCGATCAAAGTGTGACCGTGCGGGCTGTCTTTGAACTTCGTTAACTGATCGGTCGGGAGCGCGGCGTTGAATTGGTGCATCAACGCGGGATCGGAGTGGCAACGCGCGCAGAATGCGACGATCCATGCGCGATTTTTGTCGCGATCCTTCTCCGGCCATTCCTTGACGTGGGCGTGACCCAAATCGGCGGTTGCATCGCCGCCGTGACATCCGGCACAGGAGATTCCCCGCTGAAAATGGACGTCATCCACCAGTTCTTTCAGGTTCATGTGCGACGAGGCGCCGGCGTCGGCAGTGGTAACGAACAGTGTGTCGGGCGTGTGATTTGCCGAATCGGTGTGGCACAACACGCAGTTGTTCTGGAGGAGCAGCTCCATTTTTTGCGGGCGAAGCTGAAGCGAAAGCAAAATCGACAGGTGTTCAGGCCGCGAAATTGTTTCTTTTTGCACGGCCTGGTTGACCAATTCTCTCAAGCGATCATTCAAGCCGCTGTAATAAGCTTGCTCTTCCGGAGTGATGATGGGTTTGCCATTTGCGTCCTTGGCCGCAAGCATCTCGGCAAGCTTCGGTGTTGCCGCGGTTGGGCTTTGCTCCGCTGAATTCGCGACGGCGCAGATTAAAAATGTCGCAATGGTCAGCGCGGCCGTTTTCACGTTGGGTTTCCGCTGTTTCGCGGACGGAGCAGTCGCATCGTCGCGGCGATGAATGCAGCTACCGCTAGCGAAATCGTGCCCGCAGCAAGATAAGAAAGGCCGGCTAGTCCGTGCAGCGCGACGTGCAAAAGCGCCGCGCCGGTCAGGACGAACCAGCGATGTTGGTAGACCCAAATCCGAACGATAATAATCACAACACCCGCAGCCAGTGTCCACCAGGCGCAAACGCGTGCGGCGTTGTGTATTGAGGCCAGCTCGCTGCTCGCTCCGCCGGCGCCGATGTCCCAGCCGGCGAGCGTCAGGAAAGTCAGAAACAAAATCGCCGCCCAACCGAAATCGCTAAAACCCGGTGAATACTGATTGCGATAAGCGCGACGATCGAGCCAGGGAATAACAGCCCAGATTGCAAGCAGGATCCCGATCGCGAACAAGCACACCTGAGGGCCTTCCAAGCCGAAGAGGTGCGGCGGAAATTCTTTCAGGAGCTGATATTCCCAGAGAAAATACCATTCCGGTTTGATCCCCGGATAAGCGGGCTCCATCGGATTCGCTTTTTCTCCCAGCTCCCAATCCATACCCGGAATTCCGGGTCCATAGGGAAGGAAGACCGTGAGCGCGAGAAGCAACATCAAACAGGCGAACCACAGAAGAAGATCGCGGAGCGCAAAGCTCGGAAAAAATTTCATCCCGCGCGGAGCAACCGCTTCACCCACCGGCGGCGCCATGCCCTGCCGTTGAATCAACAGGAGATGCATTCCGATCAAACCGACGAACGCGAGCGGCAGAATCACGACGTGGGCGGCGAAGAAACGATAGAGCGTGTTGATCGTCACGTCCTGACCGCCCCGCAAGACCTGGAGCAGCCATTGCCCTAAGACCGGAACCGACGCGACGATGTTCGTTCCGACCGTGGTCGCGAAATAGGCCAGCTTGTTCCAGGGCAAAAGATATCCCGAAAAACCGAAACCGAGCGTGAGCAGAAACAATAGATAGCCCGAGACCCAGGTTATCTCGCGCGGCGGCCGGTACGCCTTCAACATCATTGTGCTGAACATGTGAAGAGTCAGCGAGATGATCATCAAATGCGCGCTCCAGCTGTGCATTGAGCGAATCAGCCAACCGAACGGCACCTTTGTCGTCAGGAAACGAATACTTTCGTAAGCCGTCGCTTCACCCGGCTGAAAGTACATCAAGAGCAGAACGCCGGTGATCACTTGGACCACGAAAAAAAACATCGTGATCCCGCCGAGATAGTACCAGCCCATCCAGTGCGTTCCAATTGGCACTTCCTTGTGCCGGAGAAATTCGAACAGCGGCGTCACTTGATAACGCCGATCGAGCCAGCCACGCAGGCCCCCGCGATTCTCGGTGTTATTTATTTCATGCCCTTTCTTCCGAAATGACAATGCCGCCATCAGGTTGCCGTTGGGCGGCATACTTCGTCAGCGGTTGCGGTGGCGGCCCGGATAAAACGCGTCCGGTAAGATCGAATCGGCCATCATGACACGGACACCAAATAACTGACTGTCCGGGTTGAAATGTTACGGTACAACCCTCGTGGGTGCATTTGGCGCTGAACGCGAACAACTGATCCTGAGATTGTAAAACGATTACGCGTTGCCCGCTCACCGGCACGATCACGAATTTCTTCTCTTCAAGCTTGGACGCTTCGTCGCGGGTCAACCGTGTCGGCCCGGTCGGTCCGGTTTGAGGGAGCGGTTTAAGATAGCGAATGATCGGATAC
>DASTJU010000190.1:0-3646 GCA_035716295.1 Chthoniobacterales bacterium
CACGCTCGACAAATGCCGCGCCCTCGTCGGCGGCAACATCGGCGAATACCATTTCGATTGTCCGCTCGACAATACGCTCTTCGGTTTCAAAGGCGTGAAGGGCGACGACTTCAAAGCTCAAATCGAAAACGGTGCGAGCGACCAGGAGATGGTCGAATGGCTTAATCGCAACGGCGAAAAGAAAACACCGGACGAAATCAAACGCTGGTCCGACGAAGTCACGGCCAATAATCCGTACAACGATCCGGAAAAACGCGAGTGGTTCGTTGAGCAACTAAAACCGTTAGGGCTCGATCCGGCCAAGACGACGCTGTTCGATTGGCTCGAAAAAGATGACAAAGCATGTCACGCCCAAAAAGCGGCGTAGTCCGAGCCGGACTGGCGATTAACAGAAATTGGGCGGACAGCGACGGTCCATCCCAGTTTCACGTCTTAATGATCGGTGGCAGGATGTCCTCCGTCGGTCCAGCGTCTTCGCCTCGGCGGAGTTTGCTGTTCCAGGCACCGTAAAAGAAATAAATCGCGAGCCCAATAATCAGCCAGACAAAGAAGCGGATCCAGGTCAGGACCGGCAAGCTCAACATCAGTGTAATACAGAGAATGACGCCAAGAATCGGAAAGACCGGAACAAACGGCACTCGGAACGGCCGGGGGCGCTCGGGCGCGCTCCGGCGCAGCACATTGACTCCAAGGCAAACTAGAATGAAGGCAAAGAGCGTTCCGATGTTTGTTAAATCGGCGAGCGAGCCGATGTCCGCCACCATGGCAACTCCGCCGACCACGATGCCGGTCCAAATTGTCGTGATGTGCGGAGTGCGAAAGCGCGGATGAATCCTGGCAAAATATCCTGGCAGCAATCCGTCGCGCGCCATGGCCATGAAAATCCGCGGCTGACCGACTTGGAAAACAAGCAGCACTGAAGTCATTCCCGCGAGGGCACCCGCACTGACCAGAGCTTGCGCCCAGGGTTTGCTCGCGAACGCGGTCGCGACCGCGGCCGAGTCGCCCAGATAGACTGTATATTTCTTAATACCGGTGAGGACGCCGGACATGAGGACGTAAAGAATCGTGCAGATGATCAGACTCGCGATGATCCCGATTGGCATGTCGCGCTGCGGATTTTTCGTTTCTTCGGCGGTAGTCGAAACCGCATCGAACCCGATGAAGGCGAAAAAGACGATGGCGGCGCCGGTCATCACTCCGCCGAAACCTGTTGGCATAAACGGATGCCAGTTGGTCGGATTCACCATGAACGCGCCGAACGCGATAAAGAAAACTACGACGGCAACTTTGATGATAACAATCATCGTGTTCGTCTTGGCGCTTTCACGAATGCCATAGATCAGTAACCAGGTTACGGCCGCGACAATTAACAGCGCCGGTAAGTTGATGGCGATGGAATGGCCGGCGATCACCGGCAACGTCGTTGAAGAGAACCCTGCGAGCGCATCGCCGCCCTTAGTTAGAAGGTCGGTCGCGGTGCGATGATCATTGACCAACCAAAGCGGAAATTTTAATCCCACCGTGCTCCCGCATAGCGCCACGAAGTAACCGGACCAGCCTACGGCAACCGACATGTTGCCCACCGCATATTCGAGAATGAGGTCCCAACCGATGATCCAGGCAATGATTTCGCCGAGCGTCGCGTAGGAATAAGTGTAGGCCGAGCCAGAGACCGGAATCATCGAAGCAAGCTCCGCGTAGCAAAGCGCGGCAAAGCCGCAAGCGATCCCAGCGACAATGAATGAGATGGTAATTGCCGGACCAGCGCCAGACCGCCCCAAAATCAGGTCGGAGTGACTCATCCACGCGATAATAAAATTCGAAACCGGTGTCTCGAGCTTCGACGAAAATATCTGACCGGCGGCGGCTGTGCCAGTGAGCGCAAAAATCCCCGCACCAATGATCGCTCCAATTCCCAGCGCGGTTAAATCGAGCGCGGTAAGCGAGCGTTTCATTTGCCGCTCGGGCGCGGCTGCTTCCGCCATCAAACGCTCGGGACTCTTGGTCCTAAACCAATGCGAAGCCATTAGTGGCAAATCGTGTCACCGCGGCTGACCAGCGGTCAACCACAACTTTCCGACGCTTGGCGCGCAAATAGCTCGTTTACCAGTCATGCTCAATCTGAGCGCGGCTAACTTGATCGGTGGTTTTGTTTTTGGCTCGATCGGTTTCGTCGCTTTCATCTACGGAAAGCGAATGAACTTGTGGAAGCCGATGTTCCTCGGCATCGCGCTCATGGTTTACCCGTACTTCATCAGCAACGACGCCGTGATGTACGTCGTTGGAATCTTCGGCTCAACCGCGCTTTTCTTTTTGCGCGACTAAAAAAATGCGGAGCCTGCGCACGGCAGACTCCGCATTGAATCAAAACTCGGAATTAACGGGCAACCGCCATTCCCTTCTCGGTCTCACGGATCGCTCGGTCCACGTTTTCGATCGCGCGGATACGCCAGCCTCCTTTGTTGTGCTCGGCCGCCTGCAACTCCGCGCGTGCCGCGCGCAAATTCTCGAGCGCCCGCTCCATATGCGGTTGACCCGCAAACGACGAACTCAGCCCCAGCGCTGAAATTGACAATAAGATAACAATTGTTGTTTTGAATGTTTTCATCGCTGCGACCCTAACGACTGCAAATTGCACACGTCAAGATAGGCGCCGCCCTACAAGCGCAGCGTAGACGCGATGGATGCAATTCGGTAACTTCGCGTCATTATGGCCGACGAACCCGAGCAAATCATCCTCGGCGATACTGCAATTTCCGCGGTCGAGAGAACTGCGCGCCGGCGCTGGTTCGGCCGCGGCAAAGATCGACAACCTCTGCCTTTCACCCATTGTCAAAACTGCGGCACCGAATTGACCGGACCGCATTGCGCCCAATGCGGCCAGGCGGCGATCGATTATCGCCGCTCGTTTCGACACGTGATTATCGATGTTCTCGACTCGTTTCTAAACTGGGACTCGAAATTTTTCGCAACCATCGGCCTCCTCATTGTCAAACCGTGGCGACTGACCAATGAATTTCTCGCCGGCAAACGCGTTCGCTATCTCCATCCGCTTCGGCTTTACCTTCTGGCCAGCATCTTGTTCTTCTTTGCCATTAATTACGGAGCAAAGGGACTTCGTTTGGAACCCGGAAAAATCTCGGAGAAGAATCGGGCAGCAGTTTCCGCGGCGGTCGCAGAAAAGCGTGATGAAATCGAGGCGGAGCTCAACAAAGAAAATCTTTCGGCCGACGACCGCAAAAAAGCTCAGGAAGCGCTGGATTACCTGACTAAACCGAGTCCCTCGGCAACAACCGCAGCCGGACAGCAGCCCTCGCCAACGATCACCCCAACGGCTTCGCCAACACAGCCCGCTCAAACCGCTTCGCCTTCTGACTCGGACAAACGAACCTACGGTGCGGTAAACGAGCGGCCGTTTCTCGTGTTCGATGGGGACACGAAATCGTCAACTCCGTTCGAGCGCTGGTTGGAAACACGCGCGAAAGAAAAAATGGGCGAACATGGAACAAAAATGGGCCTCTTTATCGTCACCCTCTTCAGCAATCTGCCTTACATGATGTTCTGCTGTATTCCGCTGTTCGCTTTCGTTCTCAAGGTGCTCTATATCCGGCGGCACATTTTTTATATCGACCACCTCGTCTAC
>DASTJU010000191.1:0-2156 GCA_035716295.1 Chthoniobacterales bacterium
ATCGTGGGAATGAACATGAGCCATATAACTAGCGCTCGAAGACAATCACTAATACGCCCAACAAACAGAACACCGCGCTAACAATCAGTGGCTCTGCTTTCTCCAATTTCTTAAAGCGTAAACGCTCGAGACCAAGCAGTGTGAACCAGGTAAATGTTACCATTCCTGCGACCGTAGCGATTGCGAGGACCGCGCTAAGTAAGGCAAAACCGAACCAACCATATTTGGCGCCGGTCAAGAACACCGGCAAAAAAGCTTCGCACGGGGAAAACGTCAACAGCGCGAAAAGGCCTGCGATTGCGGTCCAATCAGAACGTTGTCGCGACCAGTCTTTTTCCAAGGCGCGCTCTTCATCTTCCAGCGTTTCTTCCCCGTGGTGGTGATGTGAATGGCCGCCGAACAAATGAACATGTCCATGCTCGCCTTTGATTTGGCGGACGAAATAAAAGATTCCCAATGCGATGAGTGCGCCGCCGGCAAGAAACGGAAAAATGTTCCCCATTCGATTGTTGATCGCGATGCCGCCCCAAACGATCAGCACCCCCAGCGCGGTGGTAAAGATAACATGGCCAGCACCTGCAAAACCGGTAATGGCCAATGTTTTGGTGTTGGTCCAACGTTGCGCTCGTGCCGCGGCGACGAAAGGCAGCCAATGGGTTGGAATTATCGCGTGCAAAAATCCGACCGCGAAGCCGGTGGCCAGGAGTGTAACAAAAACGAGATCATTCACTTCGGCGGGAATCGGATTGAACTAACGCAATTCTACCGCGCCGCTGCCAAACGCCAACGAATGAAATAACAATCAACAATGCGCCAAAGGTGCAAACAATCGCCGCGCCGGAGGGCAAGTCCCACCAGTAGGACAAGAACAATCCGGCGACTCCGCCGAGCAGCGCAATAATCCAGCCGATAAACAATCGGTTGCCGATTCGCTGGGCGAGATTGATTCCACAAACAGCCGGCACAATCAGGTAACTGAAAACCAGAAGGACGCCGGCGATTCGGACGAAGCTGGTCACGACCAGACCAAAGACAGCATAAAAGAGAAAATCCCACCAGCGCACGCGCAGCCCTTTTTGATAAGCGCCGTCGCGATCGTAGGAAACGAGCAGGAAGTTCTTGCGGAAGACAAAATGGAAGACGCCAACCGCAACGAAAAGCGCGAACCGCTCCCAAACTTCACGCGGTGTCACCAGCAGAATGTTTCCGATCAGCATGTTTTTGATTTCTTCATCGCCTTCCGCCGCGCGGCTCAATAACAAAACCGCGGCCGCAGCTGCAACGACGTAGGAAATTCCGATGACCGCTTCCTGCGGAATCTGACTCGCGCGTTTTCCGGTTACAGAAAAGACCGCCGCGCCAACTAAAGTGAAACCAAGCGCGATACCGAATGTGGTCCAGCTTTCGAGATCGAGATGCAACAGGACGGCGAGACAAATTCCAAGCGACGCCATCTGCGCCATCGCGATGTCGATGAAGATGATGCCGCGCTGAACGACGTGAAGGCCAAGATAAACCAGGAGCCACGGCAAAAGGACGCAGGCCACGATCGGCCAAAGCATTACTTCCCACATATTATTTGAGCGCGGCCGCGAGCCGCGAAACGAGCGTGTCGATCAACTTCACGTAACTGTCCGTTCCCGGAATTCCGCCGGGAAATTGCGAAAACTCTACGACTTTCGCACCGGTCGAACTCGCGACTTTTTCGGCGACGCGGCGATCGTGATACGGCTCAACGATCACCGCTTTTACGTGTTGCGCCTTCATTTGCGCGATCACTTCCGTCAAATGCGACGGAGACGGCGGAATTCCGGGTTTTGGTTCGAGGAAGATGTCGATGTTAATGCCGAAGCGGTGCGCGAAATACGGCCACGAATCGTGATACGCGACGACGTGCTGGTCCTTGAACGGCAGCATGGTCGCGCCCCATTCTTGCAGCTTCGCATTAATGCTCGCTTCGAATTTCTTGTAATTGCCGTCGTAAAATGCGGCGTTTGGCGGGTCGACTGCCGCAAATGATTGCGCGATGTGCTGTGCAACCGCCTTGGCGATGATCGGATCGACCGTGAAGTGAGGATTGCCGAGTGCATGCACATCGCCGGCGGCGCGGGTCACGTTCGCCGGCACGTTCATCAAACGAATTCCCTGCGACGCTT
>DASTJU010000192.1:0-6992 GCA_035716295.1 Chthoniobacterales bacterium
AGTTTACTTTCCCGAAAACTCTCTACGCTCAGATCGCGCCCACGATCTACAACTACACCGGCAACGGCGACACATTTAATATTCATTATCAGGGCGGTTCGCGGACCCTGACGAACGCGGCGTCACTCGCGCAAAATCAAACCGGCATAAACAGTTTGCTCGTTTTCGACCTGCCCTGGGAAATCGGCTGGAAGCTGGGCGAACTGCCAATGCGCATTTTCGGGGATTTCGCGGTCAATCTGGATGGTGATGATCGCGCGGATGCAGCTGGCCGTCCTGACAAACACGATCAGCGTTACGCTTACCAGGTCGGCGTCGGCGTGGGTCAGCTAAAAGCGAAACACGATTGGCAAGTCAACGTTTTCTGGCAGCACACTGAGCAATATTCGCTCGACCCGAACCTGGTCGATTCCGATCTCTTCGATAGCCGCGTGAATATGGAAGGCGTGGCCGTGCAAGCTGGTTACGCGCTGAGCGACGCGGTCATATTCAATCTCACCTGGGGATATGGCTGGTACAGCGACAGCAACCTGGGCACGGGCGGCGTCGGCGATATCGGGATCAATCCGCTCGCTAAGTACCAAATTTTTCAAGCTGACCTAAACGTAAAATTCTAAATATCGACATCTCCTAACATCGACAACCACCAACTACCATGAAACTAACTCATCTTATATTAAGTCTCGCACTCGCATTCGGATTGGCTGAAGCCAAAGCCGAGCGCCTCGTCATCAAAGGTTCCGACACGCTCGGCGCCAAACTCGTGCCGCAACTCGCGGAGTCGTTTAAAGCACAACATGCCGGCACCACCTTCGACATTGCAGCCGAAGGATCGACCACCGGTATCGCCGCGATCATCGACGGCACCGCTGAGATCGGGATGTCGAGTCGACGGGCGAAATCTTCCGAAGTGGGCGCGGCAAACGCGAAAGGCAAAAATATGAAACCGACGATCGTCGCCTACGACGGAATCGCGGTGATCGTAAACTCGGCGAACCCAGTCAAAAGCCTGACCAAAAAGCAGGTCGAGCAGATCTTTGCCGGAGACGTAACCGATTGGAGTGCAGTGGGCGGATCAGGCGGAAAAATCTCGATCTATACCCGCAATACTTCGTCGGGAACTTATTCCGACTTCAAAGAACTGGCGATGAAGAAGCGCGATTACGCCGGTGGCTCGCAAAAAATGGCAGGCAACGAACAGATCGCGGCCGAAGTCGGCAAGAACGCGCACGGCATCGGTTACGTTGGGATGGCTTACACCAAAGCAGGTGGAGTGAAAGTGGTCTCTATCGACGGCGCTACGCCATCGACGAGGTCAGTTCAGGACCACTCTTATCCCTATTGGCGGCCGACGTTTTATTACACCAACGGCGAACCGGCCGGCCTGGCGAAACAATTCCTTGATTTCACGGTTGGTCCCGGCGGACAAAAAATCGTCGCTCAGGTTGGATTCGTCCCGATTAAGTAGCCGCGACATCACCTTCCTATCATGAAAAAGATTCTTCTCACTCTTGTCATTCTCGGCGCTGCGGTTTGTCTCACGCGTGCCGACACCCTGGTCATCAAAGGATCGGACACGCTCGGCGCCAAGCTCGTGCCGCAGTTAGCGGAGGAGTTTAAAGCGCAACATCCCGGCACAACCTTCAACATCGCCGCGGAAGGATCGACCACCGGCATCTCCGCCATCATTGACGGCACCGCTCAAATTGGAATGGCGAGCCGTCCGACCAAACCGGAAGAGGTCGCTGCGGCAAAGGTCAAAGGCGTGAACTTTAAGGAAACAATCGTCGCCTATGACGGCATCGCCGTGATCGTGAACGCCGCGAATCCAGTTAAAGCCCTCACGAAAAAGCAGGTCGAACAAATTTTCACCGGTGACGTGACCGATTGGAGTGCAGTCGGCGGCTCTGGCGGAAAGATTTCGGCTTACACCCGCAACACCTCGTCAGGCACTTATTCGGAGTTCAAGGAACTGGCAATGAAGAAGCGCGACTACGCGCCGGACTCGCAAAAAATGGCGGGCAACGAACAAATCGCGCAGGAAGTTGGAAAAAATCCCAACGGCGTCGGCTATGTTGGACTGGCTTACGTAAAGGCGAGCGGCATCAAAGTCGTGGCGATCGATGGCGCCACGCCGTCGAAAGCGAGCGTGCTCGGCAAAGCTTATCCGTATGCGCGGCCGACCTTTTATTACACCAACGGCGAGCCAAGTGGCGTGGCCAAGGACTTTGTCGATTTCACAATCAGCGATGCCGGCCAAAAAATTGTCGAGCAAGTTGGATTTGTCCCAATCAAGTAGCGCACACCGGTTAGGTCAGCGAAAGCCCGCCGGGAGAGCGCTCCGGCGGGCTTTTCCCTTTTAGCTAAATCCTCCAATGTCGATCTTAACGTCACCGCGATTTTCATTTGAACCGCCGCCGACGGGAACGGAAGCGTTGCACCATGTTCGCGCGGCCTGGATTTCCGACGTTCATCTTGGGACAAGGACAAGCAATGCGCAGGCGCTGCTCCAATTCCTGCGCGATTACGATTGCGAAAAGCTCTACGTCGTCGGCGATTTGATCGACATCTGGCAGTTGCGACGCGGCCGCCATTGGCCGCAACAGCACAACGACGTGATCCAGAAAATTCTGCGCAAAGCGCGGAAAGGTGTGCCGGTGATTTATATTCCTGGAAATCACGACGAATTCGTCAGCACGTTTGGCGGGGCTTACGGAAACATTTCGATCCAGGAACACGCCATTCACGTCACGGCTGATGGTCGCCGTATTCTCGTGATTCACGGACATGAACTCGACACCGTCGTTCAGAACGCGAAGTGGCTCGCTTATCTGGGCGATGCCGGTTACCAATTTTTGCTCTCGCTTAATCCGGCGATCAATTTTGTCCGCCGGCGGTTCGGTCTCGGTTACTGGTCGCTCAGCGCCTACGCCAAAAAACGGGTCAAGGACGCGGTTAGTTTTATCGGCGAATTCGAGAAAGCGATAGTCCGCTACGCCGAGAAGTTTCGGGTCGACGCGGTCCTGTGCGGACACATTCACAATGCCGCGGTCCGCCAATTCACCGACGTCACTTATTATAATTGCGGAGACTGGGTCGAAAGCTGCACTGCGATGGTGGAACGGCACGACGGCGCGATCGAGCTCGTCAGCTATCCGCCGTTTGCGGCGCCGCCATCTTCGAAAATTGCCGTTCCGGAAGGGGTCCTAATATGAAGCAACCGCTGCTCGTGTTGTCGATCATGCTGGTGACGACACCTGTCTCATGGGCGCTTTCGACCGCGACTGAGATCATCATCAGCGTTCCCGACCAGCAGCTCGCGATGATTGATCGTGGCAAGTTGATTTCGAAATACGCAATCTCGACATCGAAGTTCGGTCTCGGCGATGGCAATGGAACTTATCGGACGCCGCTCGGCACATTGTTTGTTTCGGCGAAGTTCGGTGACCGGTTGCCAGCCGGCGCCGTGATCAAGAGCCGCGTGCCCACCGGAGAAATTGTGAATGCGAATGCGCCTGGTCGTGACGCGATCGTGTCGCGTGTAATTTGGTTGCGCGGAATGGAACAGCAAAACCGCGGCGCGCGCGATCGTTGCATTTACATCCACGGCACGCCGGAGGAACGCCGCATCGGAACTCCCGCGAGCTTCGGCTGCATTCGAATGCGCTCGCGGGACGTGATCGCGCTTTACGATCTTGCGCATATCGGCATGCATGTCACGGTCACGCCAAAACGCATCGCTGATTTCATTCGACCGGAAGAACCAAGCTTGCTGGCAAGAGCCGATTAAACTCTCAGATGAAAAAGAAAGTCTTGTTCATTTGCGTGCATAACAGCGCGCGCAGTCAGATGGCAGCCGCTTTGCTGAACAAGCGGTGCGGCGAATTCTTCGAAGCCCAGAGTGCCGGACTCGAGCCAGGCACGCTCAATCCCCTCGCCGTCGAGGTGCTTCGCGAAATGGAGATCGACATCTCAAAGAACAAAACGCAGGCCGTGTTCGATGTTTTCAAATCGGGCGAATTGTTCGCCTATGTCATCACCGTTTGCGACGAATCCGAAGCCGCTGGCTGCCCAATCTTCCCCGGCGTGACAACGCGGCTGCACTGGTCGTTTCCCGATCCGTCAAAGGCAAGCGGCACTCACGAACAAAAGGCGAACGAAACCCGCCGCGTCCGGGACAAGATCGACGATCAGATCCGGCAATTCTGCGCCGAACATCGCGAAAGCTGAGAGCGCACGTCACTCAAACGTCACCGAATTTTGACAATTCGTAACCTGACCATGTGGGCGGGCCGATTAGCGTTCGTCATGCGCGTAATCAAAATTCAACGAACAATCAGTATCAAAACAGCAAATCGCCGCGCGCTTCGTCGCTTCGCCCACGATTTCTTTGCTGGTGAAAATCATCTCGAGTTTGCAATCGAAGCGCTCGTGTTCGGTGCGCTTCTGGCGATTTCTGCCTGGCCAATCGTCGCCGCCGCGGACGCGATTAA
The DNA here is from genome assembly GCA_035716295.1 of Chthoniobacterales bacterium. Classification (GTDB taxonomy): domain Bacteria; phylum Verrucomicrobiota; class Verrucomicrobiia; order Chthoniobacterales; family UBA10450; genus AV40. The sequence goes on from DASTJU010000192.1 coordinate 4,494, forward strand.
CCGGTTTCTATAGTCGCAAGACCTCTAAATCGAAACGCGCCTCTAATACTCGCAAAACGCGTCGTCCGGATAGCAATACAACCAGCGTTCCGCTGGTTGTGCGGAAGCGATGACCGGATGATCGGCATCGCGGGCGTGTTTGCTGGCGTGCCGATTCGGCGAGCTGTCACAGCACAAGGTAACGCTGCATTGCTGACAGGTGCGGAGATGGACCCATTGTGCGCCGATCTTCACGCACTCAGCGCATTCGCGAATCTCCGGCTGTTTGACGGACGCGACGGCGTTGAGATGAGAGCAGCCGCGATCGGTCATTTACGATTGCTGTTGTTTGAGGCCGTCAGTCGAAGATGAACGCCAGCGACGGCCATTCCGCCTTCGCCGACGGCGGCGGCGCAACGTTTCACTGATCCGGACCGCACATCGCCGGCCGCGAAAATTCCGGGAAGACTCGTTTCCAATGGAGTCGGTTGATGTTTGCTGGCGCGCCACGCTGGTTCATCTGCGACCGCAGTTCCGGTTTTGATGAAGCCCTTGTCATCACGCGCGATGTCCGCGGGCAACCATTCGGTGCAAGGCTTTGCGCCGGTCATCGAAAAAACCGCGGGCGTTCGAACCACCTGACGCTCGCCCGTTGTCGTGTTTTCCAGTTCGACTTCCTCGAGTTTTTGATTGCCGGACATTCGTCGAATCTCGGTGCGATAAAGAATCTCGATGTTCTTCTGTGCTTGCACGCGACGAGACAAGTAATCGGACATTTTGCTCGTGATATCGTTGCCGCGAATAACGAGGAGCACTTTCTTTGCGCCGTCCGAAAGAAACATCGCGGCCTGGCCCGCTGAGTTGCCGCTGCCGACGACAATCACGGTTTCATTGCGGCAAATCTGTCCCTCCAGCGCCGTGGCCGCGTAATAAACTCCCATGCCTTCGAATTTTTCCCGGTTCTCAGCATCGAGCCGTCGATAATTCGCGCCAGTCGCAATGAGGAGAGCTTTTGCGCGAAGCACGGCAGAACAACCTTCGGTCTCGAGACAGACGCGATATTCGTCCTCAGGGTTGTATTGCAGCGAGAGAGCCTCGGCTGGGGTGGAAAATATCGCGCCGAACCGATAAGCCTGAAGCTGAGCGAGCCAGGTCAATTCGCCGCCGCCAATGCCGGTCGGGAATCCAAAGAAGTTTTCGATGAGCGACGAGGAACCGGCTTGTCCGCCTGGCGCATAACTTTCCAAGACGACTGTCTTCAATCCCTCGGATGCGCCATACACCGCTGCGGCCAGGCCGGCTGGTCCAGCGCCAACAATCGCGAGGTCGCAGAAAACTTCGGTTTCATTTTCTTCTGCGAGCGACCGCAGCAAACCGGCTTCCCGGGCGACCTCGCGTAACGACGGCTTGCGCAAGCGCGCACCGGCCGGAGTGATCAGGACCGGCAAATCGCGACTCGTTAGGTGAAAACGTTTACCCAGCGCCTGCCCTTGTTCGCTCTCAAATTCCACCAGCCGATGCGGGATGCGATTCTTGTCGAGGAAATCATCGAGCTGATGTCCATCGCGCGCATCGCGGCTCGTCAGAACACGCATGCCCGCGAATTCGCGATCGCGGCGAAGCCGTCGCCGTCGCATGATCAACGCGTCGACGATTGTCTTGCTCACAGCGGGAATTTCCGCCAGCGCGCGCCGGAGTTCGGCCGCCGGAATGTGCAGTATCTCGGCCTCGTCCGATGTGACTCTGGAGGAACCGAGGATCGATGTGCCCTGAAGCATCGATACGTCGCCCATGAAATCGCGCTCGCGCGCGGTAGCGAGGTTGTATTCCGTGCCATCGCGTGTCTCGAAGGCTTCGAGCTCGCCGCGCAAAACAATTGCCAATCCGAGATCGCGCTGCCCGGCTTTGAACAGCACGTCGCCACGTTTCATCACGCGGCGTTCGGCCAAAGGCTTAAGCAGCGAAAGCTGGTGATCGTTCAGCTTCGGAAAGGCGACGCTTTCCGTGTCGCGGTAAAACTGTTCATCCTGCTCGTCGGTCGTTACTGGCATGTTTTCAATCTACTGATGTCGTCAACCATTCCCGCGCACGATCGACATCGTCACTCGTAAGTTGGTGCCCGCTTTGAAAAAAGCGAATCGTCACATCCGCGCCGGCAGCGCGCAAAAGTTCGGACAACTGTTTTGTTTCTGACGCCGGAACGATGGGGTCGTCAGATCCGGCGCCGATCCAAACACACTTCGCCGCAAGATTAGGTTGAGTTTCGGGAACTAACGGCACCATCGCTCTAAATAATACTGCGGCCTGTAGTGTCTCCGGACGAAGTAAAAGCATGCTCGCGGCAATGTTCGCGCCGTTGGAATAACCGACGGCGACCATATGGTGGATGTCGATTTTGTAATGGTCGGCCGCGGCAACCACGAAGTCGGCTAACTCGTGGGTCCGCTTTTGCAGATCTTCCAAATCGAAAACGCCCTCAGCCAGGCGACGAAAGAAACGCGGCATTCCATTCTCGAGGAC
>DASTJU010000193.1:0-13047 GCA_035716295.1 Chthoniobacterales bacterium
TTCATGCTTCAGCAAACGCAAGTCGGCACGGTCTTGCCATATTATCGAGACTGGCTGCGACTATTCCCGGATTTCGCCGCTCTCGCGAGCGCATCAGAGCGCGAAGTGCTGCATGCCTGGCAGGGGCTTGGTTACTACTCCCGAGCTCGAAATCTTCACACCGCTGCAAAAATCGTCGTAGATCGACATCGTGGACGATTTCCAAAGTCAATTGAGCAGATGCAATCACTCCCAGGCGTCGGTAAATACACGGCGCATGCAGTCGCGACATTCGCCTTCGATCAGCCGGCGGCCATTGTCGAGGCGAATACTTCACGCGTCTTAGCACGTCTTTTCAATTTGCGAACTCCAATCGATTCGACGTCCGGTCGGAACAAACTTTGGAATTATGCCGCCGCTCTCACTCCGAAAAAGGCCTCGGCCGCGTATAATTCAGCGCTTCTCGATCTTGGCGCGTTACTCTGCCTGCCACGCAAACCGAAATGCGGCATCTGCCCTGTTAAAACATTCTGCCGGGCGAAAAATCCAGAGTCGTTGCCAGTTAAGCGACCGCGTCCCGAAACAAAGCAGCTTGTTGAGAAACACGCGTTCGTCGCAACTCGCGACAAACTTTTGCTCGCCCAGTCTGCCAACCGCTGGCGCGGAATGTGGATCTTGCCGCCGTTAAATCTAAGCTCGAAAAGAACCGGTGCGATTTACCAAGCTACTTTTCCATTCACCAATCACCGCATCACGTTGCACGTCTTTCGCCGGCGCTCACACAAAGTCCGCAAACAGACCCAACGCTGGTTCAGCCGCCATGAGCTGGATTCTATTCCGATGCCGTCCCCGCATCGGCGCGCCCTCATGGCGTTGCTGCATTAAGCGTTGGACGTTGGGCGTTGGACGTTGGACGTTTTCCGCTCGCTTTGGTTATGCATTCGACTGAGACGCTACCAGACGCCCGCGGCCATTTCGGCCCCTACGGCGGGATGTTCGTGCCCGAGACGCTGATGTCGGCGCTGCATGAACTGGCGGCCGAATACGAGCGCGCGAAGAGCGATCCCGATTTTCAAAACGAATTGTCGATCTTGTTACGTGATTTTGCCGGCCGACCGACGCCGCTCTATTTCGCTGAACGCTTAACGAACAAATTCGGGGGCCCGAAAATTTATTTGAAGCGCGAAGACCTGCTCCACACCGGCGCACACAAGATCAACAACGCCCTCGGACAGATTTTACTGGCGCAACGCATGGGCAAGCGCCGAATCATCGCCGAGACCGGCGCCGGCCAGCACGGCGTTGCCACCGCCACCGTCGCCGCCCGCTTCGGGTGCGAATGCGTCATTTACATGGGCAAGATCGACATGGAACGGCAGGCCCTGAACGTCGCGCGTATGAAATTTCTTGGCGCGAAAGTCGTTCCAGTCACAGCCGGACAGGCCACGCTTAAGGAAGCGATCAACGAAGCGATGCGCGACTGGGTTACGAACGTGCGCACGACTCATTATATATTGGGCTCGGTCCTTGGCTCGCACCCTTACCCAATGATGGTGCGCGATTTTCAAAGCGTAATCGGCGTAGAGGCGCGCCGCCAAATCCTCGAACACGAAGAACGGCTGCCGGATTTGCTCGTCGCCTGCGTCGGCGGCGGCAGTAACGCCATCGGTTTGTTTCATCCGTTTCTGCAGGATCGACAGGTCCGAATGATCGGTGTTGAAGCCGGCGGCGAAGGGATCCGCAGCGGCAAGCACGCGGCTCGTTTTCAAGGCGGACGTCTCGGTGTGCTCCAGGGAACGAAGACTTTCTTGCTCGCCAACGACGAAGGGCAAATCGAATTGACACATTCGGTTTCGGCCGGGCTCGATTATGCCGCGGTCGGGCCAGAACATTCTTACTTACGCGACCTCGGCCGGGTAGAATATACTTATGCGACTGATGATGAAGCACTCAACGCGTTCCGGCTTCTTTCCGAAACCGAAGGAATCATTCCCGCGCTCGAAACGGCGCACGCGATTGCTTATCTCATCAAAAATGCGTCCAACATGAAGCGCGAACAAATAGTCATCGTGAATTGCTCCGGTCGCGGCGATAAAGACGTCGATGCAGCTGCGGCGGCGTTCGGATTGAAAGAGAATTCCAAGAAATGAGATCGATGACCGGATATGGCCGCGGCGAGACCGATCACAACGGGACGAAGTTCAGCGTTGAACTCAATTCCGTGAATCGGAAGCAGAGCGACATCGTCATCAATCTGCCGCGCGATCTGACAGCGCTCGAACCACAGATTCGTCAGACCATCAACGAAAACATTTCGCGCGGACGAACCAATGTCGTCGTCAGTTATCAAAATGGTTCGAGCGGACCGCGAAAACTCGCGCTCGATACCGAGCTAGCACGCTTTTATCACGACGCCATGCGCACATTGCAAAAAGATTTGGATGCCCCGGGCGAAATCACCATTGGCTCAATCTTGCAGGCACCGGGCGTGATGCGCGCTCCAGAGGAAACGATCGACTCTAGCGCAGCGTGGCCGGCAATTGAGAGGGCGTTGCGCGCCGCGCTCAACGAATTGATCAAAATGCGCGAGCGCGAAGGCAAACATTTGGCCAAGGATTTGATCGGGCGTCTCAAAGCGATGCGCAAACAGATTAAGGAAATCCGCGGCCTGCACCCTGACGTCGTTAAGAAATACCGGGCTGCGCTGCTCGAGCGCATTCACAAAGCGGGCCTGCCAATTTCAACCGACGACGAGCGTTTGGTAAAAGAAATCTCGTTCTTCGCAGATCGCGCTGACGTTTCCGAAGAGCTCACGCGGGTGGAAAGCCATCTCGCGCAATTCGCCCATCACCTCCGTCGACATGAACCAGTCGGCCGGACGCTGGAGTTCATTACCCAGGAAATTTTCCGCGAACTGAACACCCTCGGCGCCAAGGCGAATGACGCCGGGATTTCGCAACGCGTCGTTCTCTGCAAGGCCGAGCTGGAAAAAATCCGCGAGCAAATCCAAAACCTTGAGTAGTCGATTCAGCCGTTACGGAATTCTGTTTGTCCTTTCCGCGCCATCCGGTGCCGGGAAAACAACACTCGTCGATGCGCTTCGAAAAACGTCCGAATTTATTTACTCGGTTTCATGCACCACGCGCCCGGCACGTGCCGGAGAAGCGGAAGGCCAGGATTATCAATTCCTGACCGAACCGGAATTCACCACGCGCATGAAAGCAGGCGAATTCCTGGAGCACGCCCAAGTTCACGGCCATCACTACGGCACGTTGCTGAGACCGATCGTTGAAAATTTGAAAAGCGGCCGCGATGTCTTGATCGACATCGACACGCAGGGCGCGGCCACGATTCGGAATTCCAAAGACAAATTCATTCGGGACTCGCTCGCCGATGTTTTTATTATGCCGCCGGACGTTGAAGAATTGCGCCGGCGGTTAACGAAGCGCGGCACCGAAACGACCGAGCAAATCGAAGTGCGTTTGACCGCCGCCATCCGGGAAATGGAATCCTGGCCGCAGTATCGTTACACTATTATCAGTCGGACCACCGAGGAAGATCTGCAGAAATTTCGACACATCCTGAATGCCGAGCGATATTTGAGCCGGCGTTTGATCCAAAGTTGATTGTCGATCTTGCATGAAAAGAAATTCCAACCAACGACCTGAAAAGACTGCGGGGCGCAAAGTTGTCCGTTTGCGCGGCGCGGGGAAAACGATCGTTCTTGGCGTCACCGGTTCGATCGCTGCTTACAAATCCGCCGAGCTTGCGAGTCTGCTGGTAAAGCAAGGCCACCAGGTTTTCGCAGTCATGACGCACGACGCGGCCGAATTCATCACGCCGCTCACTTTGCAGACGCTTTCCAAGAACCCGGTGATGACGAGTTTCTTCGACGAAAAAGAAAACTGGCGCCCCGGCCATATTGAATTGGCGGATCGGGCTAACCTTCTTTTGATTGCGCCGGCCACGGCGAACATCATCGCCGAGCTCGCACACGGTCTGGCCAGTCATCCGCTCGCCGCGATCGCGCTCGCGACACGCGCGCAAATTTTACTCGCGCCGGCCATGAACGGAAAAATGTGGTCGCACGCCGCAACGACCGAAAACGTTGAAACATTGAAATCGCGCGGCGTGGAGTTCATCGGGCCGGAAGAAGGAATGCTGGCCTGCGGCTACGAAGGGCTCGGTCGTCTTTGGAAAGTCGACGACATTGCCTTCCGCGCTGAATTCCTTCTCGCTCGTCAGGAAAATTTGATCGCGTGAGATTTCTCATCACGGCCGGGCCAACGCGCGAGCCGATCGATCCGGTCCGTTATTTGAGCAATCGCTCGTCCGGAAAAATGGGCTACGCCATCGCCGAGGCCGCGATTGAAGCCGGACACGAAGTCACTTTGATTTCCGGTCCGGTGAGTGTCGAGCGACCGCCCGGCAGCGCGGTGGTCCCTATTTCGACAAGCGACGAGATGTTTGCCGCCGTTCGCCAACACAGCTCGCGTTGCGATGTTCTGGTGATGTGCGCGGCGGTCGCGGACTACAAGCCGGCCAAGTTTTCGAAAAGCAAAATCAAAAAACGAGGTGAAAACATTTCACTCGATCTCGTTCCAACGCGCGACATCCTCAAATCGCTGCCGACAGATCGACAATATTTGGTGGTTGGCTTCGCCGCCGAAACGGAAAACGTTGCAGCGAACGCACTGAAAAAACTTCAGGAAAAGAATTGCGACATCGTTGTGGCGAACGATGTCAGCCGCGCGGATTCGGGAATGGAGAGCGATGCAAATGAAGTCACAATTTTGTTTCGTGAAGGCGAAAAGAAAACAATTTCACACGCTCCGAAGAAAATTGTGGCGCGTGAGCTCATAAAAATATTTGAAAATGTTTGCGAAAAACGTTTGACAAAAAAAATCGCGTGATTACTTCGTCGTTAAGTGAAGTCATTCCCAACTCTTCACGAAACTTCCGCGAAAGCGGAATGAAAGGGGGGAATTAGAAGTCGATGGCTAAGAAAAGAAAGAAAGCAGCAAAAAGAAAAGCGAAGAAAAGAAAGAGGCATTGAGGCCCGTCGCTTAATTAACGACTTCGGAAAATCTTTCGGAGTCACAACCCCAAACTTCAACCCGGGAGGAGAATTTATTTTTTCCTCCCGGTTTTTTATTGGTTGAATTGATGATGTCGATCTTGCGTGATGCACTTCGGCTCGTTTGTGCGAAATAGTCTTTCGTCATGAAGCACTATCTCGACGCGGCGGAAAAAGCTGCGCGCGCAGCGGGCGAACTGCTTCGCAAAAATTTTCACCGCTCGCAGCACGTGAACGTCGCCGAAGCGCACGACATCAAGCTCGCGATCGACGTCGAGACGCAGGAGCTCATCACCAGGGTGCTGTTGAAACAGTTTCCCGAGCACGCGCTCTACGGCGAAGAAGGAATCGTCGGCGACCAATCGAGCGAGCACCAGTGGGTGGTCGATCCGCTCGATGGCACGGTGAATTATTTTTACCGTATCCCGCACTTTTGCGTTTCGATTGCGTTGCGTTTCAAAGGCGAGATCATCGTCGGTGTGATTTACGATCCGATGCGCGAAGAAATGTGGAGCGCGCAAAAAGGAGAAAAGCCGCGCTTGAACGGTCAACATTTTCGCGTGAGCGGCCGCACCAATCTGGCCGAAGCCGTCGTTTCTGTCGGGCTGGCCAAAACCGATCAGTCGATCGATTCGAATCTGCCGCTGCTCGAGGCAATGATTCACCGGGTGCGCAAATGCCGCGTCCTCGGCAGCGCCGCCCTCGACATGGCTTATGTCGCGTGCGGTCGCTTCGACGCCTACATCGAGCGAGGGATTAGTTTGTGGGACATCGCCGCCGGATGGATTCTGGTGGAAACTGCCGGCGGCTTGGTCGATTTGCGACCGCGTAAAGATATGAAAGAGAAATACAGCATCGTCGCCTCTAATGGCGTGATCGATTTAAAACTGTGAGCACAACTCGTTCCGGAATTGGTTACGACATTCATCGCCTTGGCCAGAATCGGAAACTGATTTTGGGCGGTGTCGAGATTCCTTATCTGCTCGGGTTGGAAGGACATTCCGACGCCGATGTTTTGTCACATGCAATTGCCGACGCGCTCCTCGGCGCGATTTGCGCTGGCGATATCGGCCAACATTTTCCCGACACTGATGAATCGATTCGCGGCATCAGCAGCATCGAAATCTTGAAACGGGTGACCAAAATTCTCGCCGACAAGAAAGCGCGCGTTGTGAACATCGACGCCACCGTTATCGCGGAGGCGCCGAAGATCGCGCCGCAAATTCCAGCGATGCGAAAAGCGATTGGCGCCGCGATTGGTATTTCCGATACGCAAGTGAGCATCAAAGCGACGACGAACGAGCGTCTCGGCCCGATCGGCCGGGGCGAAGGCATCTCCGCGATGGCGATTGCGACGGTCGAGCAAAGTTAAGAATGCCGCTGCGCTTCTTTAATACCTATTCGCGCGAGGTCGAAGAATTTCAACCGCGCGATCCTGACAAACGCAAGATCGACATCTACACCTGCGGGCCGACCGTTTACAGTCGCGCCCACATCGGAAATTTTCGCGCCTATATTTTCGAAGATTTGCTTCAGCGCCATCTCGAAGCGCGCGGACTCAAGATACATCGCGTAATGAACATCACGGACGTGGACGACAAAACAATCCGCGGCGCCCGCGAGGCTGGAGTCCCGCTCACGAAGTTCACGCAACAATTCAAGGACGCGTTCTTCGAGGATGCCGAAACGCTCCGAATCAAACGCGCAGAAGATTATCCGGCCGCGACCGACCAACGTTACATCGACAAGATGATCTCGATGATCAGCGCTCTGATTTCGAAAGGTCTCGCTTATCAAGCCGACGACAAATCAGTTTATTTCCGGATCAACAAGTTTCCCGATTACGGAAAGCTGGCGCACATCGATCTCGCCGAGCTGAAGCCGAGCGGCCGGGTAAAGCATGACGAGTACGATAAAGAGCACATCGGCGATTTTGCGCTCTGGAAAGCGTGGGACGAGGAAGATGGAAATGTGAAGTGGGATTCGCCGTGGGGAGCGGGACGTCCCGGCTGGCATATCGAGTGCAGCGCAATGGCGACGGCGTTGCTTGGCGATCAGATCGACATCCACTGCGGCGGCGTGGACAACATCTTCCCGCACCACGAAGCCGAGATCGCGCAGAGCGAAGGTGTAACCGGCAAGACATTTGTGCGGATGTGGCTGCACTGCGCGCATCTGCTGGTGGACGGTCAGAAAATGTCCAAGTCGCTGGGAAATTTTTACACGATCCCTGACGTCCTGGCGAAAGACTACACGGGCCGCGAAATCCGTTACGCGCTAATCCGGGTGAATTACCGGACGCAACTCAATTTCACCTGGGATGGAATGAAAGAAGCACGGGAATCACTCGGACGAATTGATGATTGGGTGCAACGCTTGCACGAAGTCGCTGGAGATAAAAAAGGCGACGGTAAAATCGACATGCAGCTAGGTCACGAATTCGAAGACGCGCTCGACGACGATCTGAATATTTCGGCGGCCCTCGGTTTCCTTTTCGAAACGATTCGCGAGACGAATCGCGCGATGGATCAAAGCAAGCTCGACGGGAAGACGGCGACGGGATGGTTAAATTGGTGGAGCCGAATCAACAAAGTGCTCGATTTCGAAAACGGCGGCGCCGAGTTACCCGAGGAAGTGGCAAAGCTGGCCGAAGCGCGGGCGCAAGCGAGGCTTGCAAAAGATTTTCGAAAAAGCGATGAATTGCGCGACAAGTTGAATGCGCTCGGCTGGGAAGCACGCGACACCAAGGACGGACAGAAGATAACGCGGCGCGCCGGCGCTTAACGAAATGTTTGCGCCCGCACAACTCCTCAGCCTCGAACACACGGCCCACCCGAAATTGTTCGAAGACCAGAACTACGTCTGGAACGCGCTCAAACAGATCGCGAGCTATTTGCAATTTCGCTTGAAACCCGCGGTGCTGGGCGAGCTCGTTGGCCGGCCATTTGTGAGCAGCAATGTTTTTGTTGGCCGCGGCACAATTATCGAACAAGGCGCGGTGTTGAAAGGGCCGGCCTGGATCGGCGAGAACTGTCACATCCGGAGCGGCTGCTACGTGCGCGAGAACGTCGTCGTGGGTAATGGGGTTGTGATGGGCAATTCTTGCGAATTCAAAAACAGCATCATTTTCGACGAAGCACAGGTGCCGCATTTCAATTACGTCGGCGACTCGATTATTGGATTTAAAGCGCACCTCGGCGCGGGCGTCATTCTGTCGAATGTGAAACTCGATCACAGCGAGATCGCGGTTGCGGCGAGTGAGGGCAACATCGCCACCGGCCTGACCAAGTTTGGCGCGATCGTCGGCGATCGAACAGAGATCGGCTGCAACGCCGTGATCAATCCCGGCTCAGTTCTGGGACGCGATTGTCTAGTTTATCCAAACGTGAATTTTCGCGGCGTGTTGCCGGAAGGCAGCGTGGTGAAGATTCGGCAGGAGCTGCAGATCCTGGAGCGGCGGGATCGCGGGAAATAGCAGGCTCAAGTTCGAAATGGGAAGCTAGCAGCTTCCCCTACAGCGGATTCGCGATAAATTGTCGATCTTCGCAGGATGGGTGACAGAGTGGTCGATTGTGCACGCCTGGAAAGCGTGTGTGCCGAAAGGCACCGAGGGTTCGAATCCCTCCCCATCCGCCACGGACAATCAGAGTTGCAAGCGGCGGAACAATTCGTCGAGCGGCAGTTGAATGCCGATGAAAAATTCGCCGAAGTCCGCGTACTCTGCGCTCACCGGATCGAATCGCATTTCGTAAACGATGGCTTTGATCTGAAACGTGTCGCGCGCGAACAATGTGACGCCCCACTCGGCGTCGTCGAGACCGGTCGAGCCAGTGATGAGCTGTTTCACTTTGCCCGCGTACTGACGACCAACGGTGGCGTGCCCCTTCATCAGCTTGCGGCGCTCGTCGTAAGGCAGCGCGTACCAGTTGCGCTGCTCGCCCCGGCGTTTGTTCATATTATAGAAACAAACGACCGGCCAATCCGGCAGCGTCGGATAAACGCGCTCCTGCCGGTAATGTTTAATCCGCTCTCGAAAAGTGTTTAAGGCCTCCTCCAGCTTTGCCGGGTCGCGCTTTGTCTCCGGATCGAGCGTGGCGGTGTATTCTTCTTGGGTCGTGATGTATTCGCTCTCTTCAGTAAGCGACAAATAACTGTAGACCGGGGTCAACACATCGGCCCCTAATGAAAGCGAGAGTTGCTTCTCGATCTTGTTCGCTGTTTGCAGATCGGGCGTGATTAACATGAAGCCGAGATCTGCTTTTGGAGTCACGACACTGAGGGTGAGCAACTGCGTCGAATCCATCGCGCGAATTTCCTGCACCAGCTTGGTCAGATTCGTTTTCGCCGCATTCTGCTCCTCACGGTTGAGCAACTGCCATTGCCCGTACTCGACGTGATAAAACAAATGCAGACAATGCCAGCCCTGTTCGGGAACGAGCGTCGCGTTCTTGTCGGTCATCGCGGCTAGTTTAGACTGCGAACGAAAGATGTCGATCTATCAGCGGTTGGCGGTCTGCGCGGAGGGCAAATGCGCAACGCAATATTCCTCGCCATCGCTCGCGACGCGAAAATCGAGGTTCGGATCGCTTAGCTCGGTCGCGCCACAGACCGCGCACTTGTGAAGCGGTTCGGCTTCGCTGCGAGTCTGGTCCTCAAAGCGTTTTCTGCGACTGGAGACTTCCTGCCGATGCCGCGCTCGATAAATAAATTCCGGCCCGAAGAAAATCAGGTAATTGGCGAGCGCCGCGATTAATGCTGCTCGATACGAATTGGAATTAGTAAAAAATCCAAATAACAAGAACGCGCCGGAAATCCAGGCCAGCCATTTTATCCTGACCGGCAGAATGAACAGGATGTAAATGATTTCCTCCGGATAAAAGTGGGCGAAGGCGAGGAACAGCGACATCAGCAGCATCGAGTTGGAAAAATTACTACCGAAGAAAAACGCGGCCACGGTGGTGCCGATCATCCCGACGAGAAAATAAAGAGTAAGGCGAAACGATCCCCACGCTCGTTCCAGGCCCTCCCCAACCCACCAAAGAAACCAAAGCGCAAACAGGACCCATAACGGGCTCGTCGCTTGCGGAATGAAAATGTAAGTGATCAGCCGCCAAACTTCGCCATGAAGAATGCGAACGGGATTGAGCGTGAGCATCGACGTGAAACCGGGGAGGAGCCAGGTCAGGCCGAAGACGAGCGCGGCGAAGCCGACCAGAATGCGCGGTAATCCTCGGATAGCGAGAAAACCGAAACGTCGCTCAAGGTTGTCGAGCAGGCTCATCGTTCGTCGACGGTAGAGAAAGCAACGACCCTATTCAACTGCCGCAGCGATTCTTTACCTCCATTTGATTGGCGTTTACGCTGTTTGTGTGACCGAAGCCGCGCAAAAAAAGACGGCGCTGTATGACGAGCACGTAAAACGTGGCGCGAAGATGGTGCCATTCGCCGGTTGGCTGATGCCGGTTCAATACACCAGCATCATCGAGGAACATCAGGCCGTGCGAAAGAACGTCGGCATGTTCGACATTTCGCACATGGGACAGTTGATCATCGATGGCGGTGACGCACGCGGTTGGTTGAACACGATGTTGACCAACAACATCGACAAGTTGGAGGTCGGCCAGGGGCAATACACGTTCTTGCTGAACGAACGCGGCGGGATCATTGACGACCTGATCGCGTATAGAATCGGCAACGCGAAGTTTCTGTTAGTGGTGAATGCGTCGTGCACCGAGCAGGATTTGGACTGGCTTGGCAAGCACCGCCGCGGCGACGCTAAGATCGACAACCGGAGCGCAAATTTTGGCGGCGTCGCAATTCAAGGTCCGAAAGTTGCCGAACTTTTCGTGAATTTGCCGTCGCGTAATCACATTGTCGATCTTGACCTCGCCGGAATGCCGATCTCGATGGCCCGGACCGGTTACACCGGCGAAGACGGCATCGAAGTTTTCTTTCGGGCCAGCGATTCGGTGAAGTTTTGGAACATGGTGCTCGAAAAAGGAAAAGACCTTGAGATCAAACCGTGCGGCCTCGGCGCGCGCGACACGCTTCGTTTGGAAATGTGTTATCCGCTCAACGGCTCCGATCTTTCGCCGGAACGCAATCCGATCGAAGCCGGGCTCGGTTTCTTTGTCGATCTAGCGAAACCGAATTTCACCGGGCGCGATGTTTTGCTCAAAACAAAGGAAAATGGTCCGCGTGAAAAATTGGTTCCGCTCAAAATGAAAGATAAAGGCCCGCCGCCGCGCCCGCACTATTCGGTCTTCGCAAATGGCGAACGTATTGGCGAAGTAACGAGCGGGACGTTGTCGCCGAGCTTGAATTGGGGCGTCGGTATGGCTTACATCAATGCCCCGCACGCGAAGATCGGCTCGAACATCGACATCGAGATTCGCGGACAGAAATTTCCGGCCACGATCGAGAAAAAACCGCTCTACAAAAAAACATGAACGTCCCAGAGGATTTGCTTTATACCGAGAGTCACGAATGGATTAAGCGCGAAGGCGACAAAATCCGCATCGGAATCACCGATCATGCGCAATCGGAACTGACCGACGTTGTTTATGTTGAGCTGCCGAAAATGGATCGGCACGCAAACGCGAAAGAAGCGATTGCGGTGGTCGAATCAGTCAAAGCTGCGAGCGATATCTACGCGCCGGTCAAAGGCACCGTGGTCGAGGTAAACAAGGCGCTGGAAGCAGATCCCGGCTTGATCAACCGTGAGCCGTTCGGCCAGGGCTGGATCTTCGTCCTCAAGATCGACAACGCCGACGATCTCAAGAATTTGAAAGACGCCGCCGCGTACAAGAAACAGATCGGTTGAAGCCCAGATTTTTCCGAACGTCGTTGGATTTTCGGAGGTGGCTCGACAAAAACCACGCCACGGCGCGGGAGCTTTGGGTGGGGTTTTATCGAAAGGATTCTGGGAGGCCGAGCATCACATGGCCGGAATCGGTGGACGAGGCGCTCTGTTTCGGCTGGATCGATGGAATTCGGAAACGTGTTGACGCAATCAGCTACCAAATTCGATTTACCCCGCGCCGGCGCGGGAGCATTTGGAGCGCGATCAATATCAAGCGCGCTCGACAGCTAACAAAAGAAAAACGGATGCGTCCGGCCGGATTGAAAGCCTTCGCCGCGCGAAAGGAATACAAATCAGGCATCTACTCTTATGAACAACGGCGCGCGGACCTGGAAGAGCCGTACGCGACAATGCTCAAGAAAAACGAGGACGCGTGGAACTTCTTCCAAGCGCAGCCGCCGTCATATCGAAAAATGATTGGCTGGTGGATTATCAGCGCAAAGAAAGAAGAAACGCGATCCAAGCGATTCGAGAAACTGATGATCGCATCAGCAATCCGAAAACGGCTTTAAGGCGAGTCGCCCCGCTTCGACTGCTCAGTCTTTGCCGAAGAGCAGTTCGTCGACGCCGCGGAGGACTTCTTCGACGCGGATCGGTGCGGCGAAAAAGCTGTAGCCGCTCAGGATTCCGCCGGAAACCATTTGGCTTTCCGGACGCAGGTTGCTGAGCGAAAGAACCGGGGTGTCCTTGAGGACGGCGTCGGTGTGGATTTCGCGCTCAATGTTGCGACGGTCCTGACCGGCGGTATCGACAAGGATGAGATCGGGTTGGAACCAACGGGCGGCGTTCAGGGCCAGCTTATCGTCGTGCTCTTCCCGAATGAGATATTTCCCGGCGCGTTCCAGCGCCCGCCGAATGAGGCGAGTGACGCCGGGTTCGTGATCGATTAAGAGGATTTTTTTCGGAAACTTCATGATGATGAATGGTTGATGTTCCGATTCCCGAGCATTGGACATGCCATCGCCGGGCGTGACAGGCCGCAATCGTTCCTTTCATCTTAGCGACGCTGTGCTTAATTTTCGGTTCGCGCGATGAGCAGTAAGGCCAAGACCGCAGCCCCAGAATTGAATTTTGAGAAAGCGATGGATCGGCTGGAGGCGATTGTCGAACAAATGGAAACCGGCAAATT
>DASTJU010000194.1:0-3898 GCA_035716295.1 Chthoniobacterales bacterium
GTTCGCGCAAGAATTGATCAAGCGAATCCGACGCCGACACCAACAGAGTCGCCGTAATTCGAGCGGGTCATGAACGCGATGATGGAAATGGACAAGTTTGATATCGCTGAGTTGAAGAAAGCGTACAAAGGCGATTAACCACGAATAGACACGAAGGCCTGACTTGCCCAAAAATTTCACGATCGCGAGGGCACGATCGCAACACGCGAGGCGCGTGCGCTCCGCAGAACATTAGTGTTTATTAGTGTTCATTCGTGGTTAGAACAATTTTGGCAGTGATCGGCACGTCCGCGCTGATCTGGTCAGCGCTCGCGCTGTCGTTATCACTTTCGCCGGCTGATGAAGCCGTTCGGGATGCTGCGCTGCAATGGCTGAGAGTTGTTGATTCCGGGAATTACAAAGACGCCGCGTTAATGATCTCGGAGCAAGTTCGCGGATCGCGGGATTGGGCGAATTATTTCGCCGCCCACCGCGCGCCTTTGGGGCGCGTGAACAATCGCAAGATCGACGAAGTGAAACACGCATCGACTGTTCCCGGCGATCCCGAAGTGCGACCGCATGCGATATTTCGATTCAAGACTTCCTTTCAGTCAAAAGCGGCGACGGAAGAAATCGTGATGACTAAAATGGGCTGTTGCTGGGAAGTAAGCGGCTACGAAGTAAATTGAAAAGTAGGAATTAGAAATTAGAAAACGCGGCCGGCACGGCCGCCACTACAAACCGCTATCATTGAATCGCTCAATCGCTAACTCGGATGAAGGGAACGTCTACTCGCAGCGGTGGTTTGAGTTTTTTCATGCCCGGATAGATGAAGCGCGAACGATTCGGGAAACGGAATTTATCTGCCGCTTTGCGCCTCTGCCCGAGTTCCGCAAAATCCTGGACGTGTGCTGCGGAATGGGACGACACGCTCGTGCATTGTCGCAACGCGGTTACTTAGTCACAGGAATTGATCGCGATGCCGACGCGATCGCGAAGGCGCGCGAACTAAGCGGCGGGCGGAACTACGTGGTCGCCGACATTCACGATTATCAACCCGAGGCCGGCGCGTTCGACGCAGCGATCGTGATGGGTCAGAGCTTCGGACATTTCGATGCCGAAACGAATCGCGACATACTACGAAGGCTGGCGGGCGGCGTTCGAAAACGCGGCCGTGTCGTACTCGATTTGTGGAATCCGGAATTTTTTGCCGCGCACGAGGGCGAGCGTGAGCTCGAGACTGCCAGAGGAGTCGTTCGCGAAAACAAGCGGGTCGATGACGACCGACTATTTGTTGAACTCGATTACCCGGACGGAGCGCGCGAACAGTTCGAATGGCAATTGTTTACGCCGGCGGAGATAAAGCAACTGGCGAACTCAGTCGGGTTGGGCTTGTTGGTTTCTTGTACCGACTTCGATACGAAGCAGATCCCCTCGCCCAGCAATCCGCGAATTCAATTTGTCCTAGAGGCAATGTGAGTCCGAGCCGGACTGGCAGTAGGTTGCGCGGCCGGATTCTCGCGGTGAAAATCGTCGACTGAAAGTTCGCGATTATGTATAGAAGGCGCCATGAAGAAGATTTTGCTGACGGCTAGCGTTTTGATTGGGTGCGCGCTTCCTATGGTCGCGGGGACCGAGCAATATGCCGGAAAAGAAATGAAGCAGGTCGCGCCGGCGCCGCCACCTTGCCCGAGCTGGACTGGGTTTTATGTCGGCGCTTTCGGCGGTTACAAATTCGGAGCGACAGACATCGACCTGGATCTGACTGGAACAGGTTGGGAGCTTTTTCCCGACGCGGCGGACGAAACGAAATCGCGGATCGAGAATCTGGACACGAGCGGCGCGGAGTTGGGCGGATTGCTCGGCTATAATTATCAGTGGAACAACTGGGTGCTCGGCCTGGAAGCGGCCGGCGGTTATCTCTGGCTGCGGGATTCGAAAAATACGGATAGCTTTTTCGACAACAACGGAAATGAGTACCAAACGTCCGCTTCACTCAAAACGCATTATCTGGTGACGATCGGGCCACGGATCGGCTATTCGCTTTGCAAATGGCTCCCTTACGTGACCGGCGGTGTCGCATTCGGAGACATCGATTTCGAGCAGCATGTGAACGCTTATGATTTCACGTCGCACCAGGGCGGGACAACAGACGACACGAACGTTGGCTGGATGGTCGGCGGCGGCATGGAATACGCCCTGACGGATCACTGGCGCGTGCGTCTGCAATATCAATTTGTCGATCTAGGCGATGCCGATTTCGATCACAAGACGGACGCGCCCTCATTCGTGGGCGGTCATTCTGAAGCTGAGTTGCGGGAGCACAACGTCAGCTTCGCGATCATGTACGGTTTTTAGTTCGCGGATTCATCCGCGATCGGTTCCGGACGCCTCTACAAACTAATGGTTAGTTCCCGCCTTGAAGCCGCGGCCAGATAAATAATTCGCTGAGCGTCGGTTCTTTCGGGGCAACGCCCTCTTTGCGCGCCCAAAACCGTAACCGCCGGAAAAGTGTGGTCCGCTCTTTTGAAGCTTTTTTGTGGTGCGCCAAATAAAGCGCGCTGTTCTGAGTTACCGTTGGTTCGATCATGACGTAATTCCCTCTTGCGTTAAACCCGCTGTTTCGGCCTCAGTTGCTCAGTCTTTTATTAAGATGACTCGATCGGCCACGTTTTCGCCGGCCGTTTTCATGTAATGAACGCGGACTTTTTGGTTCGTCGCTATTCCCGGCGCTTCGAGTGTTTTTCCGTCGGAGTCGACGTAAACGACGCTCTTGCTCAGCTTGAACTGGGTCGGCTCGGTAGGCGCGAGCGTGTCGATGATCAGAATTGAACCCGGCGTGTAGGTTTTCACGGTGCCGGTCGTTTCGGCGCCGGCCTTGGGATCGGGGCTGCTGCTGGTCGGTTGCGCATAAGCAAGTGCGGATGCAAAAAGCGCGACGGCAAAAATCAAAATTGGTTTCTTCATAATCTCTCTGGCAGCGTTTCGCATGCCGAGATCCTTTCAGACGTGAAATTTCGAGTCGTTATTCAGCGCTAACCACGAATTCGCACGAATGGGCACGAAATCCCCGACCCCTCTGAATTAGTGATTATTGGTGATGATTAGTGGTTAAATAGTTCCTGCAATTCAGCGTAGGAAGCGCCGTCCTTCAGTTCGTCGAATGTCCCCTTCTCCATCAGTTCTTTCGCTGACCGGATAAACCCGCCCCAAGCTGCGCGGGCGAACGCGCCGCCGACGCTGACTCGCCGCGCGCCCAACTCGGCTGCATCGCGCATCGTCAGACCGCCGGGACCGCCGATCAGAATGTTCGATGGTTTCGGCGCAACGCATTCGACGATCGCTTTGATGTGATCGCGTTCCTTGAAACCGGGCGCATACAAGCAATCAGCGCCCGCTTCCGAATAAGCGACCAGCCGTTTGATCACCTGGTCGATATTTTCGCGGCCAACCAGAAATCCTTCAGCTCGACCGACGAGCAAGACGTCAGTACCGTGAAGCGCTTCGCGCACAGCGTGGATTCTCTCCACCGCAAGATCGACATCGTAGAGCGGACTTTCCTTCCGATCGGCTGCGTCTTCGATCGATAGGCCGGCGACTCCAGTTTCGGCGCAAAGGCGAGCGTTTTCCGCGACCCAGTTTGGGTCATCGGCGTAACCGTTTTCGAAATCGGCGTTCACCGGGATGTCAGTCGCTTCAACGAGTTCGCGAATGTGCGCCAGCATCTCGTCGCGTTTGACCGCGCCGTCGGACAATCCGCGCGAGAATGCAAAACCCGCCGACGTGGTCGCGATCGCTTTGAATCCAAGATGTTGCAGATATTTCGCGGTGCCGATGTCCCACGGATTGGGAATTGCAAAACATCCGCTCTCATGGAGTCGGCGAAATTCTCTGCGTTTCTCTTCGATTGTGGGCATAT
>DASTJU010000195.1:0-2973 GCA_035716295.1 Chthoniobacterales bacterium
ACGGCGGCAGCTACAACGTGGTTGATTACACCACGATTCCGCATTCATTTGTCCGCGCTATGAGGGCTCCGAGGATTTTTCTTTTGCTGCTTTTGATTTGGTCGACCGCGTTCGCGTTTGAGACGCGGCTGCCGCTCAAAACCATTTTCAAGGGCGAAGGTCAGTTCAATCGATTGGTTTCGCTGGCGAAGGAGAATAATTGGAAATCGCTGCCGATTGGCGAGCGGACAGCGGCGGTGGGGCAGGCGCTCACGGGCACGCGTTACAAATCGTACACGCTCGAAATCGACAATCGAATCGAGTCGCCCTCGGTCAATTTCAACGGACTTGATTGCTGGACGTTTTTTGAAACGTCGCTCGCGTTCGCACGAATGCTGAATGAGCCCGAGGAGAATTGGTCGCCGGAAAACTTTTTGCATTACATCGAGGTCGACCGATATCGCGGCGGTGTCTGCACCGGCGAATATCTCTCGCGCCTGCATTATTTGGAAGACTGGCTCTACGACAATGACAAGCGCGGGTTGGTGCAAGACCTGACCACGAAGCTTGGGGGAAAAAGCGTGCCGCACGCCGCCCACGAAATGACGGTTGGGTGGCGGCATTACCGTTACCTGGCGTCGAACAAATCTCTGCTCGGCCCTCTCGCGCGAATGGAGGCGGACGTTTCAAGGCGCGCGCTCTATCAAATTCCAAAGAACCGAGTCGCGAAAATCGAACCGAAGCTTCAGACCGGCGACATCATCGGAATCGTTTCGCACGACGGCCGATTGTATTCGACATCGCATGTCGGACTCGCGCTGCGCACAAGCGACGGCGTTTTGCATTTCTTGCACGCTTCTGCCCCGCACAATTACGGCAAGGTGGTCGTCGATTCGCGCCTTTCGACCTACCTGAACACATATCGAAGCGATTCAGGAATTCTGGTCGCGCGGCCGTTGAGATAAATCTGGCTCGAAATTTTTCGCGAGTTGCCAGTTGCGCCGGGTTTCTGCCAAGATCGACATTCACTCATGAAGATGTCGATCTTACGGATTGCCTGCCACGCCGTAGCTTTCAGCGTAGGCGGGTCGATCTTTTTCGCCGCGAGTCCACTTTCCGCCGAAACAAAGATTCGGGTCGGCCATTTCCCAAACATCACGCACGCGCAGGGCGTAATCGGGCATGCGCTTTCGCGCCAAGGGAAGGGTTGGTTTGAGCAGCGGCTGGGAGAAGGAACGAAAATCGAATGGTTCGTTTACAACGCGGGGCCGAGCGCGATGGAAGCGATTTTCGCCAAGTCGATCGATTTGAGTTACGTCGGCTCAGGACCAGCGCTCAACGCCTATACAAAATCGAACGGGGAAGAGATTCGCCTGATAGCGGGGGCGGCGAACGGCGGAGCTGGACTCGTTGTTCAGCCGGACCAAAACCTGAACGCGCCCGCGGATTTTCGCGGAAAGAAAATTGCGACACCGCAATTGGGAAACACGCAGGACATTTCGTGCCGGGCGTGGTTGACCGAAGGCGGATTGAAAATCACTCAGCTCGGCGGCGACGCCCAAGTGCTGCCGACCCAAAATCCCGATCAACTGGGATTGTTTCGGGGAAAGAAAGTCGATGCGGTCTGGACAGTGGAGCCCTGGTTATCGCGTCTGGAACAGGAAGCCTCCGGAAAAGTGGTTGTCGAAGAAAAGGAAGTCGCGACCACGATTCTGGTTTCAAGCGTGAAGTTTCTTAACGAGCAACGCGATCTCGCGAAAAAATTCGCGCAAGCTCATGCTGAGCTGACCGATTGGATCGTCAAGAACCCGGAAGAAGCTCAACGCCTGATCAAAGCCGAGCTGCTCGAAGAAACGAAAAGCGATATGACGCCGCAAGTGATCGCAACTTCGTGGAAGCGGATCGTCTTTACATCGGAAACGCCGCGCGCGGCAGTGGAGAAATTCCTGCAGAATTCTGTTCGCGCCGGTTTCATCAAGAGCGCGCCCGATCTTTCCAAACTGTTCGAGACGCCCTAGATGTCGCTTCAGGAAGAGTTGAAGGGTCCGCCGCCCGCGAAACTCGTGGTCGATCACGTGTCGAAATGGTTTCAGCAAAAACGGCAGAACATCCATGCGCTGGATGACGTTTCGTTCGAGGTCGCGGAGGGCGAGTTCATCGTCATCGTCGGACCGAGCGGTTGCGGCAAGTCGACACTGCTCGACATCATCGCCGGACTGGAACAACCGGACAAAGGTCAGGTGCTGGCAGACAATCAGCCGGTGATCCAACCGGGGAGGCATCGGCTGGTAATGTTTCAGGAGTCGGCCCTCTTTCCTTGGTTGAACACTTTCGGGAACGTGATGTTCGGCTTGAGGCTGAAGCCCGGCCTGCGCAACTCCGAGCGACGCGAAGTCGCAAAATTTTTCCTTCATCTGGTGGGTCTGGAGAAATTCATGGAAGCAAACGTGCATGAGCTTTCCGGCGGAATGAAACAGCGGGTGGCATTGGCGCGCGCGCTGGCACCGAATCCACGGGTGCTGCTGATGGACGAACCTTTCGCCGCGCTTGATGCGATGACGCGCGAGCAGCTTTACGGCGACATCCAGCGGATTTGGGAAAAGCGGCGCAAGACAATCATCTTCGTCACCCATAACGTGCGCGAAGCCGCGTGTTTGGCCGACCGAGTGATGATCATGTCGCCGACCCCCGGCAAGTTGCGCGAAGTTTTTGAGGTGAAACTGCCGCGACCGCGCGATTTCAACAGCATCGAGATCGCGCAGCACGCGGCGCAATTGACGCGCGCGCTGAAAAGCTACATGCCAAACCCGACGCCTGCCCAAACATGAGACGAACGTTGCTCGCGGTTCTATTTTTCGTCGCGCTGGTCGCGATCTGGGCCGCGATTGTGCGCGCGAAGATCTGGTCGCCGATTTTGTTGCCGTCGCCGAGGAGCGTAGGGGAATATCTAATCAGCGCTATTCGCGACGGCACTTTGTGGCAAGCCACGGCCGT
>DASTJU010000196.1:0-3728 GCA_035716295.1 Chthoniobacterales bacterium
GGGCGCGTCGCCGATCCGAAGGATTATGAGAAGGAGTTCAACAGCGCGCTCAGCGGAATCAAGGTCGATCCAAAAACCGGCGAGATGAACCTCGCGTTCCAGATCGCGGTGCCGCCGATTGATTTCGACCTCGCCTCGACCGGCAAAGGCCCGAGCAGCGGCTGGCTCTTCTTCACATCCTACAACACCGAGATGGGGCATGACCTCTTCGAAGTGAACTCAACGCAAAAGGATCGCGACCTTTGCCCCATCGTAAACTGGAAAGCCGCGGTGCAGGCCGTCGCCGACGGTAAGGCGGCGCCGATGGCCGGCGTGCCGGTGCTCGATCCGGCGAAAGTACCCGGCATTCTTTATTACGTCGCGATCGGCAAGTCGCCGCATGGCATGGATGTGGACCCGACAGGCAAGTGGATCGTTGCGGGCGGGAAGTTGCAGCCATCGACGACGGTGCTGAACTTCGAAAAGATTAAGGCCGCGATTGAGAAGAAAGACTTTGAGGGCGATTTCCGCGGCGTCCCGATCCTCAAATACGAGAGCGTGGTCGAGGGTGAAGTGCCAGTCGGCCTCGGCCCGCTGCATACGCAGTATGACGGCAAAGGCAACGCCTACACTTCGATGTTTATTGATTCGAACATTACGAAATGGAAATTGCCGCCGTGGAGCGACGAGGAGAAGAAAGATCTGAACAAAGTCGTGCTCGACAAGGTTCCCTGCCATTTCAGCACCGGTCACTTGGTCGTCGCCGGGAGCGACACGAAAAAACCCTATGGCAAGTGGCTGGTGGCCATGAACAAGCTGTCGGCGGGCCGCCACATTAATGTCGGACCCGCGCAGCCGGAATCGAGTCAGCTGATCGATATCAGCGGCGACAAAATGAAGATGATCGCGGAAGCCTACACTGAACCAGAACCGCATTTTGCGCAGATCCTGAAAGTCTCCGAGATTCAACCAGCGGAAGTTTATCCAAAAGAGGAAAACAAAGATCCGAACGCGGTCTGGGACAAAAAAGACACGGGCGTGACCCGCACCGGCACGAGTGTCGTTGCGAAAGTGACCGCCATCCGCAGCCGTTTTACGCCTGATCGAATCGACGCACAGGTCGGCGACACGCTTACGGTGCACGTCACGAATATCGAACAGACGCGCGACATGATTCATGGCTTCGCGGTCAACGAGCACAACATGAACGTCGTCATCGATCCGGGCGAGACGAAGACTTTCAAGATCAAGTTGACCAAATCCGGCGTCTATCCGTTCTACTGCACGAACTTCTGTTCAGCTCTGCATCAGGAGATGCAGGGTTATCTAGTGGTGAGCAACGCCGGCCACCCTTTACCCGGCGCGGTTTATTCGCAGCCCGGTAATGCGACGCAGCCGGCGACGCAACCCGCCGCCAGCCCGGGAAACTAATTTGATTGAAGCGAGGCTGGATGGTCGCGACCTCCAGCTTCGCCGATCCAAAATCTCATGCGTGGAAAAATATCTAATTTGCTGGGACGGGAGTTTCGTTTTCTTGCCCAGCCGCTGAATCTTTGGTCGCGCCTGCTGTTGCTTGCAGCCGCGGCGACGATCGTGACCTCGCTGTTTTGTCCGCTCTGGAAAATGCATCTCGTCGCGCCGCAGTACTCCGACGGTCTCGATTTGTTTATTTACACCTACAAAATCGTCGGCGGCGGATTAAACGGCCAGCATCTGGCCGAAATCAACAACCTGAATCACTACATCGGCATGGCGCCGATCGTGCAGGCGGATTTTCTCGAGATGCGCTGGATGCCGTTCATGTTCGGATTGATCACGCTGATGATTCTTCGCTCGGTCGTTTTCGGACAAATGGGTAACGTCGTCGATCTGTTCGTGATTTACTGCTACTTCGGCATCTTCTCGATCGGATCGTTCTGGTACCGGCTCTACACTTATGGGCATAATCTCGATCCGCACGCGCCGATGCACATCAAGCCGTTCACACCGCGGCTGATTGGCGTGGAACAAATTGCAAACTTTCGCGAACACAGCTTTCCGCAAGCAGGCGCCTACCTCCTTTGCATTTCGATTTTACTCATCGTCTTAGCAGGTTGGTTCTCCCGAAAGGAAAAGCCGGCATGAGAATAATTGTGGTGCTCGTATGCATAACGGCCTCCGCACTGTCGGCAACACTGCAAGAGCGGATCGATACGGCCGCACGCGGCGATACGATTCACCTTGAATCCGGTGTTCATCGCGGCCCGATCCTGATCGACAAACCGGTCGGTCTCGTCGGCGAGAAGGGTGCGGAAATTCGCGGCAACGGGTCTGGCAACGTGGTAACCGTCTCGGCGGACGGCGTAACGTTGCGCGGATTGCGCATCGCGGGTTCCGGCTTGCGATTGTCGGATGACGACGCCGCCATTTTCGTGACGGGCAATCGCGCCAAGATCGACAATTGCGTCATCGCCGATTCGCTTCACGGCGTTTACCTCAAGAAAGTCTCCGGCGCGCAGATTCTGAACAATCGGATTCAAGGCAAAACAACTCTCACCGCTTCAACCGATCCAGTTGAAAAAGGAATCGGCACCAACGCGGAGAATTGCGACACCACGCTGGTTTCAAATCGCCGCGGCAACGGAATTCATCAGTGGAATTGCGAAAATAATTTGCTTCGCGGGAATGACATCAGCGATACGCGTGACGGAATTTACTTTTCGTTCACCAACAATTCGCGCGTCGAAAACAACGTCATCCATCACGTTCGTTACGGTCTGCACTACATGTATTCGGATGGAAACGTGTTCGAGGGCAACACTTTCGCCGAAAACGCAGCCGGCGCCGCGATCATGTTCTCAAAAGATCTTGTGATTCGCGGCAATCGTTTTGTGAACAATCGCGGGCATCGCGCCTACGGTCTCATTTTTCAATCGTCGGATCGGAGCACGCTTGAAGGAAACGTGATCACCGAAAATGCGGTCGGCCTGTCCTTCAACCAGTGCAACGCCAATATAATTGCCGGCAATCGCGTGGCGCACAATTACATCGGCCTGCGCGTCGGCTCGAATTCGGATGGCAATCAATTCACCGAAAATGTTATTGCACAAAATCTTCATCCGGTGGAAACGGGTGGCTCCGATGTTTCCGGGACTCGCTGGAGTGTCAACGGTGTCGGCAATTTTTGGGGCGACGGTTTTGAACCGGACCTCGACCACGACGGCATTAACGATTTGCCGCATCGCGAGCTCGATCTGTTCGGCGTGCTTCGTCGCGACTTTCCAACGATCGCATTTCTCTCCGACAGCCCGGCGTTGAAGCTTCTCCGGTTTGCGCATGAACGCGCCGCGCTGCCGGGCGCGAACGTGATCGAAGATCGCGCCTCACTCACTTCGCAATTTTGGAAGCTGCGCGCGCGACATTCAGCTCAGGCGCTTACCCAGCGATGATCACGGTCGAGCATTTAATTAAGAACTACGGTCGCAAGGAAGTGCTGCGTGATATGTCGATCCGAGCACGGGCCGGCGAAATCACCATGTTGGTCGGGCCGAACGGCGCGGGCAAAACGACGACCGTGAAAATTCTGGCTGGACTCGTTAGGCCAGATCGCGGAACCGCACGGATCGACTCCTTCGACATTGTTCGCGAACGAATCAAAGCTCAGCGCGCTCTTTCCTATTTGCCGCAGCGGCCTGATTTTCATCCCCGACTCACCTGCATTGAACTCATTCGCTTCTACGCGCGACTCCGCGGACTAGCTCCGCCGCGGT
>DASTJU010000197.1:0-4030 GCA_035716295.1 Chthoniobacterales bacterium
TCCGATCGGTCACGATTTTGGCGAGAGCATTCCGAAAGTTGCTTTCGCGATCACGCTCACGCTGATGATGCGGCCGATTGGCGCGCTCGTCTTTGGTTGGCTCGGCGACAAATTCGGCCGGCGGATTCCGCTGATGGCCGACATCATCTTTTATTCGGTGATGGAATTGCTCACTGCCTTCGCGCCGAATTTCACGGTCTTTTTAATACTGCGTGCGCTTTTTGGAATCGGGATGGGCGGCGAGTGGGGACTTGGCGCGTCATTGGCGATGGAATCGCTGCCGACGAAAGCGCGTGGACTTTTCTCGGGAATCTTGCAACAGGGTTATGCCGTCGGCTATCTCCTCGCGGCTCTGGTCTACTGGATCGTGTTTCCGCATTTCGGCTGGCGCGGATTGTTTATTGCCGGGGCGTTGCCGGCTTTCCTGGTGATTTACATTCGGGCGCACGTTCCGGAATCGCCGGTCTGGCAGCGCGATCGCGCTCGGCAAAAACCGCGACTGAAGATGTCGATCTTCGTCCGGCAGCACGGCGCGCTTTTCATTTATGCCGCGCTGCTCATGACTGCGTTCAATTACATGTCGCACGGCACACAAGATTTGTATCCGACGTATCTGGAGAAACAGCGCGGCTTTGGCGTCAGCGCGAAATCGATGATCAGTATCGTTTATGCGACCGGCGCCATCTGCGGCGGTGCGGTCATGGGTTTTCTTTCCCAACAATGGGGTCGCCGGCGCGTCATTATTATCTCAGCCGCATTTGGACTGCTATTGATTCCACTTTGGATTTTTGCGCCGAGCACGGCGCTGCTGATCATGGGTGGATTTTTGATTCAGTTCATGGTGCAAGGCGCGTGGGGAGTTGTGCCGGTTCATTTGAACGAACTTTCGCCGTCGGAATTCCGCGGAACATTTCCCGGTCTCGCTTATCAGCTGGGAAATTTCGCCGCGGCCTATGCCGCCCAGCAACAAGCCTGGTTGGCGGAACGTTTCCGCATGGCAAACGGAGAGCCAAATTACGCCCTCACCATGGCGCTGGTGGAAGCGGTCGTTTTTCTGGTGATCATTTTCCTCGCGGCGATCGGACGCGAAGAACGCGGCAAAGAGTTTTAGTCGCGTTTGAGCGAAGACGGCGCCAAAGCCGTTGATTCGACGGGCGGATTCGCGGCTGCGGTTGCTGCCTTCTTATAAACTCCCGAACCGTAGCGCTGTTCGACAATTGCTTCCGCGATCCGGTCCGCCAGCGCCTCGCGATAGTCGGAATCGCGCGCCTCGCCGCCCTCACGTCGATTGCTGAGAAAACCACACTCAACGAGCACCGCCGGATATCGAGCCAATCGCAAGACGCGGAAGTTCGCGCTGTGCACGCCGCGGTTGGCCGAATTCGGCAGCGTCATCAGCTTTGATTGGATCTGATGTGCCAGGTCGTAGGAATTCGCCGAATGATAATACGTTTCGAATCCGCGAATTCCGCGCCGCCGCGAATCGTTAAAATGAATACTGACAAAGATGGAATTTTTTTGCTCGTTTTCGATCGCGACCCGTTGCTCCAGCGGAATAAAGACGTCGGTCGAGCGAGTCATCACGATTTTCAAATCGGATTCGCGCAGTTTACGAGAAAGACGTTTCGCGACATCGAGCGTCGCGAGTTTCTCCGCGCCGCCGAATTTGCGGTAGGCGCCGTTGTCCTTGCCGCCGTGTCCAGCGTCGATAACGACGGTGCCAAAAGATTTGCTGGTGTCCTTAGTCGCGCCGCCTTCAATCGGCCCCCGCTCGGTGGCACAAGCCGCGAGCAAGGCAGAAAAAACGAGAAGTGAGAGGCGATAACTGAATCGTAACATTCGGGCGTTCTTACATTAAAACTCGCTGCTTCGCCAAAGGTTTCTGGACGGGCACTACTTTCGTGTAAGACAGCAGAGTCCGCGCCGGAAGTTTGCTCTCCTGCATAAAAACCGCTTGTTTTTTGTGCAACCGGATTTAAGGCGTTAACTCTAACTATGCGCACCCGATTCTTTTTGTATCCGTTCCTCTGGGCAGTTCTGACCTCCAGCATCGCATTCGCCGCTAAACCGACGCCCGCTCCGAAAGCGGCCGCCACCGCCGCCCCGGCGGTTTCCAAGCCAGTGGTCGATCAAACCGCCCAGACGATTATCTTCTGCTACCATCGTTTGGTCGACAAAGTCCGTTATCCCGGCACCGAGATCACGCCGCAGGTGTTTGAACAGCAAATGAAAATGCTGAAGGACCGCGGCATCACGGTGATTGGAATGCAAGATTTGCTCGCTTGGAAGCGCGGCGAGAAAAATATTCCTCCGCGCTGCGCCGTGATCACGTTCGATGACGGTTGGAAATCTCAATACGAAGTCGCGTGGCCGATTCTGAAGAAGTTAGGCTACACGTTCACTATGTTCCTGTATACCGAAGGCATCGCCGGCGGCAGTTTGGGCGGGGGACAGGCGATCACTTGGGAAATGCTCGCCGATATGCGCGACAACGGCATCGACATCGAGGCGCACTCCGCTACGCACCAGGATTTACGCGAAGGCCACACCGTCATGGTAATGGAACCCGACAGGAAACGGACCAAAAAGAAACTGACTGGCGCAGAGTACGAGCAATGGGTCCAGAGTGAAGTCGTCGGCTGCAAGACGCTTCTGGAACAGCGACTCGGCATCAAGATCAACTGCTTCGCGGTGCCGTTCGGTAATTACAACGAGCACGTCAAAGAAATCGCGCACAACGCCGGTTACGAAGCGATGTTCACCGTTTACGGTCAGCCGATTACTTTCACTTCGCCGATGAATGCACTTGGTCGATATGCGATTGAGGCGAACAAGCCGAAAGTTTTTGAAGATGCGGTGAAAATGATCGCGACTTCGAGTGGCGGACCTGGCGCGCCGGCGGTCGCGGTAGTGGGCGCGCAGGATTTGCAGACCGAACCGGCTGACGGCACAACCGTTCGCAGTGCGCTGCCGCTGGTCAAAGCGAATCTGAGCGCGATCGGGCAAATCGATCCGGCCAGCGTGCAGTTGCGTATCAGCGGGCTAGGCGTTGTCCCGGCATCGTTCGATCCAAAGACCGGCATTGTTTCGTATCAGGTGACGCAAAAAGTGCGGGAGAAAAGCTGCACCGTCATTTTGACTGCGAAATCGGGCGACAAGAAAGTCGAAGCTCACTGGACGTTCGGAATTGACGAGTCCGGCGCCCCGGCAGCGACTCCAAGCGCGACTCCGAAGAAATAGGTGGAACGCGTTGTCTCAACGCGTTGTGAAAAATAATGCGCCTTTGGCGCAAGACTTAACATCGTCTTCGGAGAAGCCGATCCACCATTATGTTTTCGCAACTGGGCGACAAGCTGCAGGAGATCTTTAAGGATCTTCGCGGCCACGGGACGATCAGCGAAGAGAACATCGACGCCGCGCTCCGTCAGGTGCGATTGGCGTTGCTCGAAGCCGATGTCGATTTTCAAGTCGCTAAAAAATTCATCGCGCGCGTTAAAGAAAAAGCGCTCGGCGAAGCCGTTCTGCGGAGCATCACCCCGGGTCAGCAGATCGTTAAGATTTTTTACGACGAATTGTCGACCTTGCTCGGTGGCGACGCCGCGCCACTGAATCTCGGAGAACCGCATCGCATTCTCATTGTCGGTCTGAACGGGTCGGGAAAGACAACATCCGCAGCAAAACTTGCGCGATTGCTGAAGAAACAAGGGCGCAGTCCGAACTTGGTTGCACTCGATTTAGAACGGCCGGCAGCGATCGAGCAACTCGCGACGCTTGGAAAGCAAATCGACGTTCCGGTTTTTACGCCGGACCTGAAGGAGAAAAATGTGCAGCGCGCGGCCACGGCCGCGCTCGAATGGCACGAGCGAGCAGGAGGTAACATCGACATCTTCGACACCGCAGGCCGCCAGGAAGTTGACGTGGCCCTGGTTGAGGAACTTCAACAGCTCAAGAGATTCTTGCAGCCGCAGGAAACGCTTCTTGTTGTCGATGCTGCAACCGGTCAGCAAGCAGTCAGCGTTGCAACGCATTT
>DASTJU010000198.1:0-4764 GCA_035716295.1 Chthoniobacterales bacterium
CGCGCCGTGAACGGCGATTGGCTCAGCCCGTAAAAGATGGCAGGAATGGCGAGGAGGCACGTCGCCGCCGCTCGCGCGCACGCCACGCCATACGGCCCGTTCCGCCACGCGCCGAAACAAATCGCGGCGAAAATCACGACCGTTTGCAGAGCGAACCAGCGAACCTGACGAGCGGTTTCATCTCGCGACAGATAAAACCACGTCAATGTGCGAGTGAGACTTTGTGCGAACGCGGCCACGGCGAGAAGCCGCGCAAAAGGAATCGCGCCCGACCATTGTGCGCCGAGCAGGAGCGACGTCACCGGCCCTGCTT
Organism: Chthoniobacterales bacterium; assembly: GCA_035716295.1. GTDB lineage: Bacteria > Verrucomicrobiota > Verrucomicrobiia > Chthoniobacterales > UBA10450 > AV40. Next base: position 314 of record DASTJU010000198.1, read on the forward strand.
CCACAAAAATGAAAGCGAGCGCCGGCAGCATCATCGCCAAAACCAATTTCACCGATTTGATCGCGAAGGATCGATAACGCGCGTCGTCACTGCCGGCGCGGCTGAAGCCGGCCACCGCGACGTCGAGCAGCGGCGAGTAGAGCGCATCGACCGCGAAAAATGCCAGCCGGCGTCCATTCTCATAAAGGCCTAGCACCGAGGCGCCGGCGAGCCAGCCGACGATTACGCGATCGAAATAAGTCGAAGCCAGGTTGAGAACTCGCGTGCCAGTGAGGTTTCGACCCGACGCGCGCATCGAGCGCAACGTGCTCTCGAGTTCTTCACTTCGTGTGTGTTTCCACCGCGGCCGCCAGTCGCAAATCGTCCATGCCAGCAAACTGCGAACGAAAAATGTCGCGACCGTTTGAATGACGAGCGACCAATAGCCCGCACCCAACAACGCCGAGACAACGGCCGCGATCGCGCCGGCCAAAGTCGAGAGAACGTTCGTCGCGGAAAGCAAATCGAATCGCATCTGGCGTTTCAGGATCGTTTCATGTTGCGCGCCGAGGCTGAGAACGAAAACGCCCGAAGCAAGAGCGAGAGTTACGCCAATGAGTCGCGGCTCGCCGTAAAACCACGCCAGCGCCGGGGCCATGGCCGCGAGCGCGAGCGCCATCAGAAAATTCAGGCGCAGCGAAAGCCAGAAAATGGAATTGACGAGCGGAGCGTCGAGCTGCTCGCGATTGATGATGCCGATGTCCAATCCGAAATTTCGCAGCACGGTCGCGATCACCACGATGGGGAAAGCCATCGCGATCAAACCGAAATCGGTCGGGCGCAGTAATCTCGCCAGCACCGCCACAACGGCGATACCAATAATGGCTCCTCCAATTTGCGCCGTGATAACGAGCGCACCGGAGCGGACCGCGCGCTCCTTGAGATCGGCGTTGAGTTGAGCGACCCGAAGATGTCGATCTTCAGCTTTTGTCTCGACTTCAACGCGTTTCATCATTGCAATTTCCGCCGTGACAAATCGGCCGCCTTCGCTCAGCGCGATCCTGAAGATGCCGTATTCCTTCGAGCGGTTGCGGAACACCCTCGCGAGTCTGCGCGCTCAAACGATTCGCGAACAAATCGAAGTTATCCTGGTGCACGGGCCAGACGGTGCGTCCGAAGTGGATGCGGCGCAATTCCACGAATTTCATTCCTTTCGCGCGCTGGAACTGCGCAACGACTTCCCTTTGGCGGAAGCATTCGCGGCCGCGTTTGCCGCGGCTAGTGCGCCGGTGCTCACCTACGTAGAGGACCATGTCACGCTCAACCCCGAGTGGGCGGAGGCGATTGTTGATGCGCATCGCGGACCCTGGGTCGCGGTCGCGCCCGCGATGGAAAACGCGAACGATCCAAGATCGATAATTGCGCGCGCGACATTCCTGGCGGCATTCGTGTGGTGGTATGGCGAAGATCGGCGGCGTCAAATTTCTTCCGGGCCCGGCCACAACACGACATACAAACGGTCCGCGTTGGAGCCTTTTCGCAGCCGTCTCATCGAGCTTTATGCGAGCGAACGAAATCTTTGTTACCTGCTTGAGGCCAATCGCGGAAGGATGGTGATCGAGCCGCGCGCAGTAACGCGTCACGTCAATATTTCGAAGCTTCGCCCGGCATTGGCGCACGCCTATTACGGTGGAAAGCTTTTCGGCGGACAGCGCGCCTCAACGATGGGTCCGCTCGAAAAACTGGTTCGCACGTTGATCGCTCCCGCGATTCCGCCGTTGCAGCTAACGCGCATCATCAGAACGCTGCGCTCACGCCGAAAGACATCCGAGATCGGTCTGCTGGCGGCGCTGCCAGTCTTGATTATCGATCTAATCCTGCACGCCATCGGCGAAGTTTCGGGCTACTGGGGGGGCTCGCAGTCTGTGATGAAGCCGTATCAGCGATTGGAGATGGACCGGCTTAGTTGCCTCGTCGAGAGAGATACCGCGCTGCTGCTCTCGCAAGGCCCACGCACGGGGACTGATTAAACGACGCCGCGCATTTGTGTTTTCCGGTTTTCCTGCTTTCGTTCACCGCTCACATGGGAGTTCCCAAACGCAAAACATCCAAGATGCGGCTGCGCACGCGCAAAGCGGCGAACCGCTGGCATCGGCCGCAATTTAGCAAGTGTCCGCAATGCGGCAGCACGGTCGCAGGTCACACGGTTTGCCCCTCCTGCGGCTATTATAAAGGCCGGCAGGTGCTGACGGTCGAAGGCAAGGGATAGGCCCTCGTCTCCACGACACTCAAATTTAATTTTGCAAAGAGCCGCTAAAGCTCGCAAAATTCGCCTCTCATGAAGATCGCCTTGGATGCGATGGGCGGCGATTTCGGTCCGTCCCACCTTGTGCCCGGCGCGGTAATGGCGCTTCGCGAATATCCGCACATCAGTAAACTTTTTCTCGTTGGCGACGCAGCGCAAATCGAGGCCGAGCTGAAGAAACAAAATTGCAACGATGGCAAGATCGACATCGTGCATGCGACCCAGGTCGTGGATATGAGTGATCGCGCGGTTGAAGCGGTCCGGCGAAAAAAAGATTCATCCATCAGTCGCGCGGTCGATCTTGTGAAACATGACAAGGCCGACGCGGTGGTGAGTGCCGGACATACGGGCGCGGCCGTCGCGGCGAGCGCAATCAAGCTCCGCACTCTGCCTGGAATCGATCGGCCCGGCATCGCCGCGGTGCTGCCAACGGAAACAAATGTGTTTGTTCTAATCGACGCCGGAGCAAATATTGACGCGCGGCCCGAGCATCTTGTGCAATACGCCTTCATGGGGACGGTGTATTCGCGACATGTTCTCGGCTACAAAAATCCAAAGGTGGGCCTGATTTCGCTGGGTGAAGAAGATGTAAAGGGCAACGAAATGACGAAGGAAGTCTTCAAAATGTTAAAGAAGAGCTCCCTCAACTTTGTCGGCAATATCGAAGGCCGACACCTTTTCGAGGACCCCGTCGAGGTGGTGGTGTGCGACGGTTTTGTCGGCAACGTGATCTTGAAAACATGCGAGTCTATCTCCGTCGCGATCTTCGCGTGGCTCAAGCACGAACTGGCTCGTACGCCCATGCGCAAACTGGGTGCGCTTCTCGCCCGAAAATCATTTCGCAGCATCAGAGCTAAAACGAATTACGAGGAGTACGGCGGCAGTCCGCTTCTCGGCGTCGACGGCATTTGCATCATCGCACATGGATCGAGCACACCGCTAGCAGTGAAAAATGCGCTCCGTGTCGCGGCCGAGTCGATTGAACAACAGGTGAACCCGCATATCGTCGAGGAAATCCGCCGTTATCATGAAACGACAGCCTCGCTCGAGCCCGCGACCGCACTCCGGTAAAGCGCTCCGCACTGTTTCCATTATCGGTACCGGCAGTTACGTGCCGGAGAAACGTCTGACTAACGCGGATCTATCGCGAATGGTCGCCACCTCGGACGAATGGATCACCACCCGCACCGGCATCAAAGAACGGCGCGTCGCCGCGAAAGACGAGCTCACCAGCGACATGGCGTCAAAGGCGGCGTTGCAAGCGCTCGAGCAGGCGAAAGTTAAACCGGAAGATGTCGATCTTATTTTGGTCGCGACCGCCACGCCGGATATGCTTTTCCCCGCGACCGCTTGTTTCGTTCAGAAAAAAATCGGCGCGAAAAAGGCCGCTTGTCTCGATGTCTCCGCCGCCTGCGCCGGTTTTCTTTTTGGAATCGAAATCGCGCAGCAATTCATTACCTCTCACACGCACGACACCGTGCTCGTGATTGGCGCCGAAAAATTGACCTCGATCACGAATTGGACCGATCGAAACACCTGTGTGCTTTTCGGCGACGGCGCCGGTGCTGCCGTGTTGCAGCATCGCGGCAGCGCGCATGGAGTGATCAGCACGCACATTGGCAGTGACGGGCAGTTCACCGACATTTTATTTATGCCGGGCGGAGGTTCGCGCTGCCCGATCACGAAAGAGAACGTGCACATGAATCTGGCAACGATCCATATGACCGGCAAAGACGTTTATAAACAAGCCGTCATCGCCATGCTAAGCGCGGCCAGAAAAGCACTCGACCAAGCCGGCTTGTCCATCGATGACATTGCGTGCGTTATTCCGCACCAGGCGAACTTGCGCATCATCGAAGCGATTGCCGATCGATTGAAAATTCCGCTCGATCGTTTCTACGTGAATCTCGATAAATACGGAAATACATCCGCGGCCGCCGTTGCGATTGCGCTGGACGAAGCAAATCGCAGCGGCCGCATCAAACATGGCGATTACGTTTTGATGGTGGTGTTCGGCGGCGGCCTGACTTGGGCGAGCACCATCATCGAATGGTAGCTTTTGTCATGTCGAGCGAAGTCGAGACATCTCTCACTGTTGTCTGGCCGTTGTTTGATCAGAAATATCTAGAGATTCCTCGACTCCGCTCGGAATGACAAAATGCTGATC
>DASTJU010000199.1:0-8097 GCA_035716295.1 Chthoniobacterales bacterium
CTACGACTATTCGCGCTCCATTAATCCAACCCGGCTCGCTTACGAAAAGTGCATCGCCGATCTCGAAAGCGGCACCCGAGGCTTTGCATTCGCTTCCGGACTTGCAGCCATGTCCACTGCGCTCGATTTGCTTGAAAGCGGTTCACATGTCGTCGTCAGCGACGATCTCTACGGCGGAACGTTTCGTCTTTTCGAAAAAGTTCGCCGTACCTCCGCGAATTTAGATTTTACCTATGTCGATCTTACCGACGCCTCGCGCTTTGAAGGCGCGATTAAAGAGAACACGCGGATGGTTTGGATCGAGACGCCGAGCAATCCGCTCCTGAAGATCATCGATTTGGAAGCGATCGCGAAGGTCGCGCGCGAACACAAAATTCTTTCGGTCTCCGACAACACTTTTGCCACGCCCTGGATCCAGCGGCCGCTCGAATTCGGTTTTGATTTGGTGATTCATTCCGCAACCAAGTATTTGAACGGCCATTCCGACATGATCGGCGGAGTGACTGTGGTCGGAGAGAACAAGGAACTCGGTGATCGAATGTGGTTTTTGCAAAACTCGGTCGGCGCGATTGCCGGGGCGTTCGACAGTTTTCTGGTACTCCGCAGTTTGAAAACGCTGGCGCTGCGAATGGAGCGTCATTGCGCGAACGCCCTCGAGATTGCGCGCTTCTTAGAAGAGCAACCGCAAGTGAAGTCAGTCAGCTATCCCGGTTTGAAATCGCATCCGCAGCACGATCTCGCTCGCACCCAAATGCGCTGCTTCGGCGGAATGGTCACGATCGTTTTAAAAACAGATCTTGAGGGAACGCGGCGGTTTCTTGAGAACACCCACCTCTTCGCGCTCGCCGAAAGTTTGGGTGGTGTGGAGAGCCTGATCAATCATCCCGCGCTCATGACGCACGCGTCGGTGCCGAAAGAGCAACGCGAGAAGTTGGGCGTTACCGATTCGCTCGTTCGGATTTCAGTGGGCGTCGAAGGTCTGCGAGATTTGACTGACGATCTAAAGACCGCCCTCGAAGCGATCTGAAATCGTTAGCGAGTCCGCGTTGCGGCGTCTAAGTTGGCCGCTTAAATGGGCAACACCTTCGGCCAACTTTTTCGCGTTACGACGTTCGGCGAGTCGCATGGCGGCGGCATCGGTGTCGTGATCGATGGTTGTCCGCCGAAGATCGACATCTCCGAGGCGGATATTCAGCGCGAACTGGATCGGCGTCGCCCCGGACAAAGCAAAATTACTACCCAGCGCCAGGAAGCGGATCGCTGCGAAATTCTTTCCGGCGTCTTCGAGGGCAAGACACTCGGCACGCCGGTTGGAATTCTCGTTCGCAATAAAGACGCGCGGCCGCAGGATTATGCCGAGGTCGCGAAAAAATTCCGGCCGTCGCACGCTGATTTCACTTACGAAGCGAAATACGGAATCCGGAATTGGCAGGGCGGGGGACGTGCATCCGCGCGAGAAACGATCGGCCGCGTGGCCGCTGGCGTCGTTGCGAGCAAAATTTTGCGCTCGTTTTATCCGAAGATCGACATCGTCGCATACGTGAGGCAGATCCACGAGCTCGTAGCAAAGATCGACAGGTCGAAGGTGAAAACTGGCAATGTCGATGCCAACATTGTCCGTTGTCCGGACAACGTGTCGGCCAAGAAAATGATTTCATTGATCGAAAAAACTCGCGCGGAAGGCGATTCGTTAGGCGGAGTGATCGAATGCGTCGTGCGAAATGCGCCGGCCGGCCTGGGCGAGCCGGTTTTCGATAAGCTCGAAGCCGACCTGGCCAAGGCAATGCTCAGTTTGCCGGCGACGAAAGGTTTCGAGATCGGCTCCGGTTTTTCCGCCACCCAGATGCGCGGATCGGAGCACAACGATCCATTTGAAATGCGCGGTGGCAAGATTCGCACATCGACAAATTACTCCGGCGGTATCCAGGGCGGGATCTCGAACGGCGAAGAAATTTATTTTCGAGTGGCGTTCAAACCGACGGCAACAATCGCGCGGGAACAAAAAACGGTCAGCGCGTCACGCGAACAAACCAAACTCGCGGCCCGCGGTCGTCATGATCCGTGCGTCTTGCCGCGGGCGGTGCCGATGGTGGAGGCGATGGCCGCGCTTGTCCTTTGCGATCACGCCCTGCGCCAGCGCGCGATTAGTTCTTCGAACAAATGAACTCGCAACTTCAAGCCGCCGCCGGTTCGCCGCTTTGGCAGCTCGTCTTTGTTTCGTTTGCGCTCATTTTGATTCTATTCGAAATCTTGCGCGGTTGGCGTCGCGGGCTTCCACGGCAGGTCGCGCGATTGGGCGCGCTCGTTGCCGCATATTTTGCCGCGTATTTCGGCGGCAAGTTCCTCGCTCCGCTTCTCGGCATGTTTTTCAAAATGCCCGACGCGTTATTGTCGATCTTCGCCGGTGCGATCTTCGCCCTCATCATTTACGCGGTCATCAGCGGGATCGGCTCGGCTCTTTTTCGGCGAACGAATCAACATGATTCGATGATTGTTCGATTGCTCTACGGATCGACCGGCGCAGTGCTTGGAGTGTTCTTCGGTTTGTTCCTGGTCTGGATGATCGTGGTCGCGATCCGATCGGTCGGTTCGGTGGCGAATGCGCAAGTGCGCGAACAAGCGAGCGATTCGAGCGTCCTCCATGCGGTCGATGTCCGGCGGCGATTTTTGGGAGAAGCGAATGAAGATCAGGCGCCTCTGACGACGTCTTTGGCGCGTTTGAAAAATTCGCTCGAGATGGGAGTGATCGGTAACGCGGTTAAGAAAGTCGATGTCGTTCCGCAAACGACCTACGATATTATCGAAAAGGTCGGGGCGGTTGCGGCAAATCCCCAAAACGCGGAGCGATTTCTGTCATTTCCCGGTGCGCGCGAGTTGAGCGAGCACCCGAAAATCATTGCGCTGCGTAATGACCAGGAAATTTCGCAAATGCTCGCGCAAGGGCGTTTACTAGAACTGATTCAAGACCCGCGCATCATCGATGCAGCGAATGACGCGGACCTTAATGCGCGATTGAAGAAATTCGATTTGAACGCAGCTCTCAGTTACGCGACCCAGAAGCAGGAATGAATTACGTCGCAACGATTGGACTTGAAGTCCATGTCCAGCTGAAGACGCGTTCGAAGATGTTTTGCGCGTGCCCGGTGGAATTCGGAGCGGCCCCGAATACCCACACTTGTCCGACCTGTCTTGGTTTGCCGGGCGCGTTGCCGGTGATGAATCATGAAGCCCTGCGGATGACGGTATTGACGGGGCTCATGCTCGATTGTGAGATCGCGCCCGCGTCGAAGTTCGACCGGAAAAATTATTTTTATCCGGATATGCCGAAGAATTATCAGATTTCGCAATACGACATGCCGCTGTGCGCAAACGGCCGCGTCCCGTTGCACGATCTCGCGTATCCCAAAGATGCCCAGAAAAATATCGCGACCCCGGACAAGGAAGTGCACCTGGTGCGGATTCATCTCGAAGAAGACGTGGCCAAGAGTTTTCATTTCGAAACCAGCACCGGCATCGATTTCAACCGGGCCGGCACGCCGCTGATGGAAATCGTGACCCAACCGGAAATCAATTCTCCGGAGGAAGCGTTCGCGTTTCTCACCTCGCTCAGACAAATTCTGATCTACGGCGCGGTCAGCGATGCAGACATGGAAAAAGGCCAACTCCGCTGCGACTGCAACGTTTCGGTCCGTCCGGAAAAGCAGGCCGAGCTCGGCGCGAAAATCGAGATCAAAAACATGAACTCGGTCAGTGGAGTTCGACGAGCGCTTGCGTTTGAGATTCAGCGGCAAACCGAGGCGCTCGACCGGGGCGAAAAACTTCAGCAGGAAACGCGCGGCTGGGATGACGCGGCCGGCGAAACATTTCTGATGCGGACAAAGGAATCGGCGCATGACTATCGATACTTTCCCGATCCGGACCTGGTTCCGGTGAAGAGCGAAGTGTTACTGGCTGACGCGCGTGCACGCGTTCCGGAATTGCCGAAAGCAAAACGCGCGCGTTTCATCGAGCAATATCAAGTCACTCCCTACGATGCAGGTGTTCTGGCGGATGATGTCGATCTTGCGCGTTATTTCGAAACCGCTGCGAAAGGTGCGAAGAAACCGAAGAACGTTGCCAACTGGATCCTGAACGATTTACAAAGCGCGCTCAGCACCGCGGGAAAAACAGTCAATGATTGTCCGATCCCGCCGGAGGCTCTCGACGAGCTGGTCAATTTGATCGAAAGCGGAAAAATCAGCGGCAAACAGGGCAAGGAAGTTTTCTCGGAAATGTTTTCCAGCGGCAAGCGCGCGGCTGCAATTGTGAAAGACAAAGGGATTGAGCAACTGAGCGATACCAGTGCGATAGAAAAGTTTTGCGATGAAGTGATCGCGGCCAACCCAAAACCGGCGGCGGATTTCAAAGCGGGCAATGCGGCGTCGCTCAATTTTCTCAAGGGCCAGGTGATGAAATTGTCGAAAGGCAAAGCCAATCCCCAGTTGGTCGGCGAGATCCTGGAGCGAAAGCTGAAAGGGTAGGGACTCATTTTTTCTCTGCTCTGTTGTCATTCCGAGCGGAGTCGAGGAATCTCTAGATATTTCTGATCTGAGAACGGCCAGACAACAGTAAGAGATGTCTCGACTTCGCTCGACATGACAAGAGAAGGAATGCGCATTCTAATCGCGCCGGACAAATTCAAAGGCACGCTCAGCGCGCGCGAGGTTGCAGAAAACATCGCCGCTGGTCTGCGCGAAGTTTTACCGGAGGCCGAGATCGATATTGTGCCGATGGCGGATGGCGGTGAGGGGACGGCAGGAGTGATTTCAAACGCGCTTGGCGGTTTGTGGTTGAAATGCAAAGCGCACGATCCGCTCGGACGCGAGATCGAAGCGCAATACGGCTGGATCGAAAACCGAAAGCTCGCCGTGATGGAGATGAGCGAGGCCGCCGGCATGCGTCGTTTGCAGCCGAATGAGTACGATGTCGATCGTGCGAACACGTTTGGCGTCGGTGAAATGATTGCGGACGCGGCGAAGCGCGGCGCGGATGAAATCATTATTGGACTTGGCGGCAGTGCGACCAATGACGGCGGATTCGGAATGGCGCGCGCGCTTGGTTTTCAATTCGAGCAAGAGAATGAGGGGAAACGGGTGAGTGATTTGATTACCCTGAGGCGAATCGAAAAACCGACAGATTTGAAGTTACCGGCAATTGTTGCGGCGGTCGACGTGCGAAGTCCGTTGCTCGGCGAGAATGGCGCGACCCGAGTGTTCGGTCCGCAGAAAGGCGCGACGCCAGACCAGATTAAAGTCCTGGAACGCGCTCTCGCGAAACTCGCTGACATTGTTGCTGAACAATTCGGTTTCGATCATCGAGACAAACCGGGAGCGGGCGCCGCGGGTGGACTCGGGTTTGGGTTGATGAGCTTTTGCCGCGCAACGATTCGGCAGGGTTTTGATGTCGTTGCCGAATCAGTTGAGCTCGAAGCGAAAATGAAAGATGTCGATCTTGTCATTACCGGTGAGGGAAGTTTGGATCGACAAACAGTCGAGGGAAAAACGCCGGCCGGAGTGGCGCGGCTGGCGCGGAAGCTCGGAAAACGCGTTTTCGCGATGGTTGGTCGCGCGACTGAAGATCGAGAGGCGCGCGAACTTTTTGACGGCGTTTATCAAAACGCGCGAGCCGGAATGAGCCAGGAAGAGAATATGAAGAAGGCGGCGGATTTGTTGCGCGAGAATGCGCGTGAGTTGGCGAAGACATTGTAGGGCAAGGGATCCACTACTGAGAGACGGCGGCTGACTCAGAAGCCCTACAAACTTCGCGGCTTTCATTCCGCGCACGGTGAGCGAAAATAGGCGGCTCATGCAGGAGATTCCTCCCGGCGCTCTGACGCCATTTGTCTTTTCCGATCCGGCCGGCAAACGCTGGCCGCGATTGCGGCTGATCCTGCTCGTTTTCGGCGTGCTCGCGTTTCTCGGGACGGTGCTCTTTGTGCAAACGTTGTTTGTCGCGCCACAAATGCGGGTGCCGTTTTCGTTGAGACAATTGAAGGGGCAATTGAAAGCACTGCAAAAAGTGAACCCGGCCGGCCAAGCCGCACCGAGTTCGTTGCTCTGGCAGAAATTCGGCGCGGCCAAGCAGGCTGCGAAAAAATTGGCCGGCGTAACGCCGGCACCGGTGCCGGTGGCGAAGCCACGCAAAAAAGCGCCACCGAATGAAGTGCGTCTCGCGTTTTACACCAATGGCGATCCCTACAGTTACTCGTCCCTGGAAGAGCACGCGTCATTGATCACGCATTTGTGTCCGGAATGGATCACAGTCGTGAACGGTCTCGGCGACATTCAGATCGACCCCGACGTTCGGTTGCCAAAATTTTGCGCGAACAAAGGAATCAAGCTGATGCCGTTGCTGACGAATTTGGTCGGCGACACTTGGCAACCCGAAGCGATCGAAAATCTCGCGCACGGTCCGGCGGATCGACAGGAGCGCTTTTTCGCAAAGGTCGTGGCGGCGTTGCGCGACGCGAAAGCCGCCGGTGTGGTGATCGACTGGGAACAAATCGATCCGGTTTACAAAAAGGACGTCACTACGTTCATCGACAAGTTTTGCGACGCGCTCCACAACGACGACAAGGAACTTTGGCTTACGGTTCTACCCGGTCAGGAGCTTGAGTACATCGATTTCGAGGAACTTTCGGACAATGTCGACAGATTCGTCGCTTCACTTTTCGATGAGACCTCGGACATCGATCCGCCCGGGCCACTCGGATCGCGGCCGTGGTTTGAAGGCTGGCTGCACGTGTTGATTGAAGAAACCGACACTAAGCAGTGGATCATCACGCTCGGCAGTTACGGCTACGATTGGACGATCGGCGGCAGAAAAGCAGAGCTGATCAGTTTTCCCGAGGCAATGAGTCGCGCCTACAATGCGGAAGTCGAATCAGCTGAGGTCAGCGGTCCCAGTTACAATCCGTATTTTTATTTCGAGGACAATGACAAGGAACACGCCGTCTGGTTTCTCGACGTAGCCACGTTCTTAAACGAGCTGCGCGAAGTGCGCGGCCAGAAAGCGGGCGGCTTCGCGCTCTATCGTCTCGGGACGGAAGATCCCGCGATTTGGGATGCGCTCGCTGTTTCGCGCGATTTCAAGATCGACAATCAGACGCGCGAAGCACTCGAAATATTGAGAGGCACCGACACAATCACCGATGTCGGCGAAGGGGAGATTGTAACGGTGGATGAAAGTCGCGCCGACGGGATGCGTACGCTCGCAGTCGACGCCGAAGGTTATCTCACGGCCAAGTACACAAAATTTCCGGAGTTCCCGACGTTGTATCATCAGGGCGCGGGCGGTGAGCATCAGGTCGCGATCACGTTTGACGATGGTCCCGATCCGCAATGGACGCCCAAGATTCTGGACATTTTGAAAGCGGCCAACGCGAAGGCCGCGTTCTTTTTGGTTGGAGTAAACGCCGAAAAATATCCCGGACTCGTCCGGCGAATTGTCAACGAAGGGCACGAGATTGGGAACCACACTTACTATCATCCGAACCTGGCGCTGGCCTGGCCCGAGCACGTGCGACTCGAACTGAACGCGACCCAGCTTTTGATCGAAACAATTACCGGCCGCGCGACCACGTTGTTTCGTCCGCCTTACGCCGCCGACACGCAGCCGTCAAAAATGAGCGAGCTGATGCCGCTGCAGATCGCGCAGGAATTGAGCTATCTGGTTGTTCTCGAAAATATCGATCCACAAGATTGGGCGAAGCCGGGTGCGGACATCATTCTGCAGCGGGTGAAACAGCAACGGCGGGACGGCAGCATTATTTTATTGCACGACGCCGGCGGCGATCGTTCGCAGACGGTGGCGGCACTGCCGCGCATTCTCGACTGGCTGCACACGCGCGGCGATACGATTGCGTCGTTGAGTACGTTGTTGGGAACATCGCGCGATGCGGTGATGCCACCGCTGCAAAAGACCAATCCGTTGTCGCGGCTGGTCAGCGGGGCCGGGTTCCGCGTTTATCACGCGCTTGAGGAATTTCTCTGGGCTTTCATGATCGTGGCGACCGCGCTAGTGGTGGCGCGCACGTTGGTGGTCATTTGGCTCGCTTAT
>DASTJU010000200.1:0-3738 GCA_035716295.1 Chthoniobacterales bacterium
TGGAAATCGGAGCTGACCTATTGGATCGAGCATCACGCGCTTCACGGAAGCAATCTTCCGATCGAAGAAGGTCAATTCGTAAATCGGTTCGAGCGTTTGGGTCTGTTCGAGCTTTCCGGATTGCGCGAACCTTAGCTCACGCCAGTAAAAATTTTGACCGGATGATCGACTCCCTTCACCAGCTGCGGCGGTAATTCACGTCATAGAGCGCCGCTCCAGAAGAAGATGTCGATCTAATACACGTCGCGCTTGTAACGCTTGTCGGTCTTGAGCTTCTCGACGTAAGCATTCGCTTCGTCCACCGATTTGCCGCCTTGTTCCTGGACGATCTTGCGCAGAGCAGCATCAACATCTTTGGCCATGCGTTTCGCGTCGCCGCAGACAAAAAATTGAGCGCCTTCGCCGTCGATCCATTTCCAAATCTCAGCCGCGTGCTCCAACATTTTGTTCTGCACGTAAACTTTGTGCGCTTGATCGCGCGACCATGCGCAATCGAGTTTGGTTAAAAGACCGTCGCTGGTGAAGCGTTCCCAATCTTCCTTGTAGGCGTAATCGCACTTCTCGCGTTGGGCGCCGAAGAACAGCCAATTTTTTCCTTTCGCCGCGGTTGCCTGCCGGTCTTGCAAGAATGCGCGGAACGGCGCGATACCCGTGCCCGGGCCGATCATGATGAGCGGAATGTTTGGATCTTCCGGCATGTGAAAATGTTTCGCCGAGCTCGGGTAAACCGGCACCGGAACATTGTCCGCGCGCTCCGCCAAAAATGCGGTCGCTACGCCCTTGCGCACTCGACCATGGCTTTCGTAGCGAATGATATCGACGATGAAGTGCACTTGATCCGGAAAGACACGCAAACTGGACGCGACCGAATAAAGTCGCGGCTGTAATTTGTTGAGCAGCCCGACGAACTCTTCCGGTTTAAATTTGGCCGACGGGTGATCGATCAAGAAATCGATCACCTCGACGCCCCAAAGATAATTCTGGAGATCGTTTTTGCGGTCCGGACGCAACAATTCGGTCAGCATTGGCGCAGCCGACGCACGGTCCGCAATCGCTTTTAAAAACTTCGGCGTCGGCTGAGTGATGGAATAATCGCGCAACAACGCTTCACGAAAAGCCTTCGTCGCTTTCGCGGCCGGAACGGGTTCGTCACCTTTCGCGCCGAGCGCGCGAATGATTTCATTTACCAGATTCGGATCGTTTGTCGGATAAACTGCGACTGAGTCGCCCGGTTCAAACTTTAATCCCCAGCCAGCGAGGTCGATCTCGAAATGGCGCGTGTCCTTTTCCGAGTCATCGCTGCTCAACCGGCGATTAACGACGAGCTTTCCGGGAAATGGATTCTGGCGTGTCCATTGCGAGGCAGACGCGGCGGGTTTCGTTGGAGCGGTGACTTCCGGCATGTCGATCTTTTAGCGGCGATCCGCGCCCGCCGCAAATTTCAGTAGACGTCGCGCTTGTAACGCTTGTCCGCTTTCAGCTTTTCGACGTATTCGTTGGTCTGTTCTTCGCTCTTGCCGCCTTTGTCTTGAATGATTTTGCGGAGCGCGGCGTCGACGTCTTTGGCCATGCGACGCGCGTCACCGCAAACAAAGAAGTGCGCGCCTTCGCCATCCATCCATTTCCAAATTTCATCCGCGCTCTCAAGCATCTTGTGTTGGACGTACGATTTTGCCGCCGAATCGCGCGACCAGGCGAGATCGAGGCGCGACAAAAACCCGTCGTTCTTCATTTTCTCAAACTCGTCGTCGTAAAAGTAATTGCAGTGTTTGTGCTGCGAACCGAAGAAGAGCCAGTTCTTTCCTTTCGCGCCAGTCGCTTTTCGTTCCTGTAAAAACGCGCGAAACGGCGCTACGCCCGTGCCCGGGCCAACCATGATGATCGCCGTGTTTCCGTCTTCTGGGAGGCGGAACTTCGACGCGTTGGGAAAAACCGGGACCGGAGTCTTGTCCGCGCGCTCAGCCAGAAAGGTCGAGCAAACACCTTTGCGCTGTCGGCCGCGGCTTTCGTAATGCACCACGTCGATCGTGAAGTGCACCTGGTCGGGATGCGCTTTGAGACTCGACGAAATCGAATACATCCGCGGCAGAAGTTTCGCCAGCGTGTCGACAAGATCCTGCGGCGTCCATTTGATTGACGGATGCTCGATCAAAAAATCGACGACCTCCATTCCCCAAAGATAAGTGTCGAGGTCCTGTTTCCGTTCCGGTTTCAGAAGCTCGGTCAGCAACGGCGCGCCGTTGACCGCGCGCTCGGCGATTGCTTTCAAAAATTTCGGAGTTGTTTGCGTAATTCGGCAATCGCGAAAGAGCACCTCACGCAAAGCCTTTTCGCCAGCCGGCCCCTTAACCGTCTCATCGCCTTTCGCGCCGATCTTGTTGATGATTTCATCCGCCAGCGCCGGATCGTTCGTCGGCCACACGGTCATTGAATCGCCGACGTCGTAATTCAATCCCCAGCCTTTGAGATCGAGTTCGAAATGGCGCGTATCTTTTTCCGAACCTTCGCCACAGAGACTGCGATTGACTGCGACCTTCGCCGGAAACGGATTCGCGCGCGTGTAAGGCCCGGCCATAACGATGTCGATCTTAGTGCATGTCCGGCTCGGACCTAACCGTCGTTGCCGATCGCGAGTGTCGGACAAACTTCCATTGAGCGCTGCGCGGCTGCGGCTTCGGCATCGCCTTCCGGCTGTTTCGCAAAATAAACGGCCGTTTCGTCTTCATTCGTTTTTAGAAGGGTCGGCGCTTCTTCGAGACAGGTGCGACACATCGTGCAGGTGGCGTCGACATACCAGGCTCCGGGAACATTCAAAGGCTGCTTACTATTTTTGTCCGCCATGCCGCTCTTTTACTCACTTCATGGGCGCGCGGCAATATTTTCTCTCAGTAACGGCGGCGAAATATTTTGCTCGGTGGCGTCGCAGTCGGGATCGCGCTCGGCTCCACTTCCGGCTCGACCGGTAACATCATCGGTTGCGGCGACGGCAGTGGCGTCGCCAACGGCGTCAAAACTTCGCCGCCTTTAGTCGTCAAGACACCGCCGGACAGGGTGACGTCTTCGACGCGATACAATTCTCCTTTGCGACGTTCGAAATCTTTTTTTTCGGCGAATGTCGATCTTCGGTAGAAGCGCTCCATTTCATCCAAATGAAATGGTCGAGCGCCGCGCCGGCCGAAGACGACAGTTTGTCCTCCGGTTTCATCGACCACCCGGTCGCGCTCGAGCCCGCGTGAAACACAAATCGTTTCGCCTTGTGTCGGATAAGTCGCGATCAATTTTGGGTTCGGTCGCGGACTGAATCCCTGAGCGCCCGCGACCGTGTCCGGCGAAATCAATTGCACGACGCGCAAACCATTCTTGCCGTCAGCGACGAGCGCAAACTGGGACGCGCTCACACTACCGATCTGAATAGCGCGGGTATCGTTCAAGGCGCCGCCGGCATTGAACATTTGATCAAGTCGCGGTCGCTCCGGGTTTTCAACATCGACAATGGCAAGGCCTTCAGGCCCGTTTGCGACATAGGCGTAAGTGCGTGCGACATACAAGCGTCCGGCATGATTGAGCCGCACGGTCGCGCGCGGAAGCGGAACGGGCCGCGTCGGCTCGGTAAGATCGACAATCTTCAGTCCGTCTTCGTCGGTGATGAAACCGTAACGGAATTGAATCGCGATGGAGCGCGGATTTCGCAGAAAACCGTTCGTCAATTCACCAGCGATGCGTGGATGGGTTGGATCG
>DASTJU010000201.1:0-8763 GCA_035716295.1 Chthoniobacterales bacterium
GGCGAGTTAGAAGTCCCTTATGTTGGACTCGTTCCGGCTCGAGGTAAATCCTGCAAAGAACTTGCTTACACGATCAAATCGTTGCTCGAAAAAGAATATTATTATCACGCGACAGTGATCCTGGCGGTAGATCGGGTGAGCGAAAAATCCCGCGGCCGGATTTATGTCTACGGGTCAGTTAAAGTACAAGGACCACAGGAAATTCCGCCGGACGAAAGTTACACCGTGAGCAAAGCGATTATTAAAGCTGGCGGATTTGGAGACTTCGCCAATAAGCGCAAGGTGAAGCTGACTCGCAAGAACGGACAGGAGTCCACTGTTGATCTTAAGCGTGTCATCGAAGAAGGACATACTGACGAAGACTTTGATCTCGCGCCCGACGACCAGATCTACGTGCCGCAGCGCTTGATCAACATGTAATATGCAGCTCGTGACGGCCGGCAAAAATCTTTCTACGTCGTGGTCTGCTGCCTTTATCACTCGGCTGCACCGCTACAAGTCGCTTTTTCTTCGGCGTTGGTGGATCCCGGTTTTAACGATCTGCCTCGGCTTGTTTGTCCAAGCGTTCTTGATTTATCAAACGCCGCCGCAATTTCAGTCCACCAGCAAAATGATGATGGCCGGTAAGATGAATATTGCTCAAGGCGCTGTTTACAGCGAGGACGCCGTGAATTTCTATGGGACGCAAATTCAGCTGATGCAAAGCGCTGAAGTGAGACATAGCGCGGAATCGCTTGTTCGTTCCGCACATCCCGAATTGCAGCCAGTCCCAGTGGAGATCTTCGTCCTCCAAAAACCGCGCACATCGATTTTCGATCTTTCCGCTGTCGGCAGCGCACCCGAATACACCCAGGCCTATTTGAACGCCGCCATGCAAAAGTATCTCGATTTCAAACGAGGTATGCGTGAGGACCGCGGTCACGAAGTTACCACCGGCATTACCGAACAGCTGATTCAGGTCGAAAAAGATTTGCGTAACGGTGAAGATGAAATGCTCGAGTTTCAGAAGCAAAATAACATCGGCTTCATCCAAGAACAGGGGAACAGCGCCGCCCAGTATCTGGTCAGACTGAATCAGCAGTACGCCCAGCAAAAAACCGAGTACGACTTGCTCAATCTGCTCGATCTCGACCAAAACCTCGACCGCGCGCAAGTCAAGACCGATACGGGCACCAATCAAGGCTCTGACAATCAGGGTCTCCCGTTTTCGGACGTCGGTCCGGAGGCCGATTATTTAAAGGCGAAGCAACAGATCCAGCTTCTTAAAGCTGAGCGTGAAACGCTCGCCAAAGACCTGCGACCAAATCATCCGAAGATTCTCAAGCTCAATGATGAAATCACTAAACAGGACAAGTTGATCGGGCTCTTTCGCGCCGACACCCTGGAAAAATTGAAAACGCGCCGCGAATCGATCGGCAAGCAGATGGAAAACCTCCAGGCCAACATCAAGGAATGGGAAGCCAAGGCGCTCGATCTCAGCCAGCGGCTTGCCCAATTCAATCGGATCAAAGGAAAAGTGGATCGCCTAAAAACGTTGTACGACCGCCTGACTACTAATCTCAAGGACATCGACGTCTCCCAAGTCACCGGTAGCGAAGATCAGGTTTCGATCATGGAAGCGGCCACTCCGCCAATTTCGGTTCGCCCGGGTCTGATCAAGAGTTTGCTCATCGGATTCGGCATCGGTGCGCTCGCCGGATTGGCGATTCTTATTCTGCTCGATCGCATCGATGATCGGATGGCCTCCTTCAGCGAATTCCAACATCACTTTTCCGAGAACATTCTTGGGCAGATTCCAAAAGAAAAAACGAAGGGCAAAGTCGACCTGCTTCAACCAGACGATACGCGTCATGTGTTCGCCGAGTCGTATCGAAATATCCGCTCGTCCATTTTCTTCATGCCCTATGAGGGACCGCGGCCGAAAAGCTTTTTGATTACGAGCGCAGTCCCGAGCGAAGGCAAGTCGACGGTGTCGGCCAATCTGGCCATCACTATGGCGCTCTCCGGAGCGCGCACGTTGTTGATTGATTGCGATCTACGCCGTGGCGCATTGCGCGAAGCTTTTGGAATTTCATCGAAGATTGGTTTCTCCGAAGTGCTGAAAGGGGAAGTAAACTGGCAGGAAGTCGTGGTGCCGACTGCCGTTGAGACACTGTTCGTTTTGCCGCGTGGCAAGACATTGTCCCAGCCGAGCGAACATCTTCTGCGCGATTCAACCGAAGCGCTCTTAAAGGAAATCTACCAGCATTACGATTATGTTATCATCGACAGTTCGCCTGTTCTTGCGGCTGACGATACCACCAGTCTCGCGCCGAAGATCGACGCTACCATATTTATCGTTCGCCTTTCCTATACCTCTGCTCGTCTCACTAAGAAGGCGCTCGAGCTTCTCTACAATCGACAAGTCAATATTCCCGGAGTCATTCTGAATTTCGTCGATACTTCGTTGCCGGAGTATTACTACTATCAATACTCCGAATATTACTCGACACCGACGGCCGTCGCCGACGGCGAAGCAGTCGCTCCGGTTCGTCGCCAGCGACCGAAGCCAATCGAGACTACATAAACTGCGGCTGTTCGCTCGGATTCCGCGCGAGACAGGTTCTAGATCGAGATTCGTCGTCCGCCGCCTTGACCGCGCGAAGTGCAGATTCCTCTTGGCACTTGGGTAGCTCATTGCTCTCTTGAACACGTAATTTCGCCATGAGCTTCCTCGTCCCGGTTTCCCCGCCTCCTTTGGACGAAAGCTCGACTCCGATTCTGCGGCGAGCTTTGGACAACGCCCGCCGCATCGGCAATTACGCGCTTGTGCAGGCCGCTGTCCAAATCATCGCTTTCTCGAGTGGAATTCTTCTCGTCCGCTGGCTGCCGCAACGCGAATACGCTTTCTTCACTATCGCCAACGCGATGCAAGCCACATTGATGTTGCTCGCCGACATCGGCGTCAGCGTCGGGCTGATCTCCATCGGCGGCCGCGTCTGGCAAGATCGACATCGTTTTGGTGAATTAATTAACACCGGACTGGCAGTGCGTAGAAAACTTGCAGCTGGCGCGGTGGTTATCGTCGCGCCGATCTTGTATGCGATGCTGACGAAGAACGGCGCTTCGTCGATCTATACGTTGCTTCTGATCGTCGTCGTTCTGGCCGGATTCTCCATTCAACTTGCGGTGGACATTTATAGCGTGGTGCCTCGTCTCCAGTCGGATATTGGTCGGATTCAAAAAATAGATTTTATCTGCGCAACCGTTCGCCTCCTCCTTATTCTGGGATTGGTTTACCTGTTCGCGATCGCCGGACTGGCTGTTGCCATTGCCAGCGCCACTTTCCTTTTGCAATATTTTCTTCTCCGCGCCTATGCCGCGAAAGTGGTCGACTTAAAGGCGAACGAAAACGCGGAGGATCGGCGCGAGATCGTACGGTTAACCAAGAGTCTGGCCGCGAACGCATTGTTTTATTGTTTTCAGGGACAGATCACCGTGTTCCTAATCAGTTTTTTCGGGCGTCACACTGCGTCGGTCGCGGAAGTCGGAGCGCTTGGACGTCTCGCTATGATCTTCACCGTGCTGATGAACATGCTCACGAACATTTTCGTGCCGGCTTTTGCGCGTTGTCAGGACAAGCGCAAGTTGCGTTACCTCTATGCCGGAATTGCTGGTGTCGTGATTCTCTTCAGCGCGATCGTTTTGGGCAGTGCCGCATTGTTTCCCGAGCAATTTCTTTTCGTTCTCGGTAATCGTTACACTCACCTCCATCATGAGCTCCTCTTAATGATCGGTGTCGCAGTGGTCACGGCATTGAGCGGCACGCTTTGGCTGCTCAATGCTTCCAAGGCGTGGATCGCCGGATCGTGGCTTTACATCCCGCTTACTCTCGCTACCCAAATCGCGCTCATTCCGTTCACTGATTTTTCCAGTGTCGCAGGCGTCCTTACTTTTAATGTGATATCAATCGCGCCAAGTTTGCTCCTCAATCTGGTGTTGAGTTATCGAGGCTTTCGTACTTTCGCGCCGTCCACGGGATGAACGCCCCCTACCATTCGGCGCGCCTTGAAGGAACAATTGCGCGCTCTCTTTATCGCGCAGCACTGCCAGTTATTGTCCGGCAAACTATTCGCATTGCGCGCGAACTGTCGTTCAATGTTTTTGCGTACTCTGGAGAAAACACTTTGCCGGAGCAGGTCGCATCCATTCGCTCCTTTCTCACTCACGCTGGCAGACCGAAGCAATTCGTCGTCGTTTCCGACGGGTCTTACACAAGCGCCAGCATTGAATTGCTGGAAAAGATCGACAATGCTGTGCGTGTCCAAACAACCCCGCCACCGTTGCCGCCGGGATTGCCAGATACGATTCAGTCATATCTCACGAATCATCCGACCGGCAAGCAACTCGCGCTTCTAATGAGTCTTCCGGCAAACGGCCCGACCCTCTACACCGATTCCGACGTTCTTTTTTTTCCGCGAGCCTGCGAGCTGGCCGATCTTTCCAACACGAAATCGATCTCCGCTCTTTATCTCGCCGATTATCAGTTCTCAGGCGACGAACGACTCATTCGCGATCCGTCAGAGAAGGGAAATCCAGCCAACACCGGATTCGTTTTTTTGTTCCGAAAACTCGACTGGTCGCTGGGGCTCGAGCGATTGCGGACATTGAATGATGAACCGAATTTTTT
Organism: Chthoniobacterales bacterium; assembly: GCA_035716295.1. Classification (GTDB taxonomy): domain Bacteria; phylum Verrucomicrobiota; class Verrucomicrobiia; order Chthoniobacterales; family UBA10450; genus AV40. The sequence continues at coordinate 4,670 of DASTJU010000201.1, forward strand.
CACCAATCAGACCGTGATGCATTTTTGTATGCACGCCAACGGCGCGGCCGCATTCGATCCCGGCAAGTTCGTTCTCCAGGTGGACGATCAGTTCGTTTACCGCGACCGATATGCCGGCCGCTCACTCGCTATCCGGCATTACGTCAATCCGGTCCGGCACAAATTCTGGACTGTGGTTGCGCGGCGCTTTCCAAAATAACCCGTGCAAAAACCACTTCGCATTCTCGGCATCGTGAATCTTCCGTGGGACCCGCGATTAGGCGCCGCACGGGTTTGGTTTGAATTGTCGGAGCAATGGGAAAAAGCCGGACACGAGATCGACAAATTTTGTCTTAGCGACGCGTTTCCAAAGCCAACCCGTTCGCGCGCGCTTTCAGCCTGGCGGCAGGCAATCTTTCCATTGCGAGCGGCGCGTTACGTCCGGCGCAACGGCCGAAAGTATGATGTCATCGATTGTTTGATCGGTACGCTGCCGTTCTCTAAAAAATCACTCCGCTTCGATCGACTTTTAGTCGGACGCTCGATCGGATTGTATCTAGCTTACGACGAATTCATTCGATTCAGTCGACGGCGCTGGCCGGATCAGCCGCGCGGAAAATTCGTGGGCCGCCTCTTTTACCCTTTTATGTCATGGCTGCTTCGGCGGAGCGCTAATCGCGCCCTCGTTCATTGCGATTTATTTAACGTTCCGAACAAAGACGAAAAGCAATCGCTCGAAAAGTTTGCTCCTGTGCCAACAATCGTTCTGCCGTATGGCTTAAACGAAACCGAACGTGCCGCTCTTGCCGGAGCTGGGCGATCGGCGTCAGAGCGTTTGGCTCGAAAAGAGATCTGCTTTCTTGGAATGTGGGGCGTGCGAAAAGGTTCTCGCGATTGGCCGGAAATTGTCCGCGGCATCTTGAAGGCGGAGCCTTCGGTTCGATTCACGTTTCTCGGAACGATGACTGACGAGCAAACGGTTCTGCGCGATCTGCGGCTCACGTCGAGTGAATCGGTTCGTTGTCTTACGAGCTACGATCCTAAAGAGCTTCCGCAATTAATCGCCAACTGCGCGGTGGGACTTTTCCCGAGTTACATTGAAGGATTCGGCCTTTCCGTCCTCGAGCAATTGGCGTCCGGCATTCCCACGATTGCTTACGATGTGTCTGGGCCGCGCCACATTTTCGATCGCACTGGCGCTCAGTTTTTGGTTCCAGCCGGAAACGTGAAGGCGATGGTTGAGCGCGCCCTGGAAATCTTGCGGATGGAAGAAGCCGACTACACCGCGCTCTCGACCAGATGCCGCCAAATCGCCGCCCAGTTTCGCTGGGAGCAGATCGCTGCTGACACGATCCAGGAGTACACCGGAGCGCTCGCTCGGCAAAAATCGCGAAGCCAGCAGCGTAAAGCGCAAATCGTTTCAGTTTGAGCACGCTCCTCCAAATTGTTCCCAAAGTTCCCGGCGGAATCGATGGGGTCGGGGATTATGCCCTTACCATTGCCAGAAAACTGCGGGGACAATTCGAGTGCGACACAGTGTTCGCCACTTTTAACACTTCGTCAGCGGGAAGTGCCGGCGGTTTTGAGGTCTTGTCCCTCGACCACCTGCTCGACCACTCCCGAAAACATGATCACATGCTGCTACATTATGTAAACTACGGCTTCCAAAAGCGCGGCATTCCGTTTCGTTTGTTGTCGATCTTGCACGCGTTACGCCGCCAGCATCACGGGAAACTAGTAACCATCTTTCATGAGCTCTACGCTTCAGGGCCGCCGTGGACGAGCGCGTTCTGGTTGCAGCCGTTGCAAATCCATCTGGCAAAGTCGGTCGGTCGTCTATCGGACAGGTGCATGGTTAGCAGTGACAATTTTTTCTCTGAGTTGAAGCGCATGGTGCCTGACGCCCGCATTCAATTGCATCCGGTGCCGTCGGGATTGGGAGAGCCGTCGGTTTCTCCAAATCAAATTGCCGATCGCGATCCGCATCAATGGGCGATTTGGGGCGGCACAGGCCTGGTCGAACGTTCCCTGCGATCGTTTCGCGAACTTCTACCGCGCATCCCGGATTCGATTGCTCCGCGCACCTTGTTTGTCCTCGGCGGATATGAAAATCCGGCTACACGTTCGCTGCTTGTCGATCTTGCAGTCGAATCGAACTATCGGCCGCGCATTGCCGCGACTGATGCATCGGAAATTCTCAAGACTTGTTCGTTCGCGTGGTTCAATTATTTCCACCGACCTGACGTCGAAACCTCAGTGATTTTGAAGTCGAGTGCCTTTGCCGCGGCTTGCGCACATGCCGTGATCCCAGTCTTTCCTCATCGGGGTTCCGCCATTTCCGTGGAAGGAGACCGTTTACCCGGTCCGTTTTTTGTTGAGCCAGATCGCGCCGAAATTCCTGATGCACGGACCCGTCGCAAAATCGCCGCCGACATTTATTCCTGGTACCAACGCCATGCCTCCTCGGAACACTTGGTCGAAGACATTGCTAAGACATTTGATTTAGGCGCATGAAGATTCTGCTTTCTTCTTATCTCTTTCACCCCAGCGTCGGCGGAATTGAATCGGTCTCGAAGGTCTTGGCTGAAAAATTCTCAGCGGCCAGCAATGACGTGCATGTGATTACCCAATCATCGGGAGGTGTGGTGCCTGGCGCGAATTATGGAATAACGCGACGTCCTTCAATCGCACAATTGCTTACTCTGCTTCGCCGGCGCGATCTTTTTTTTCAGAACAACATCAGTCTCCGCAGTTTAATTCCAGCTTTGATCTTAAGGAAGCCGACCCTGGTTGTTCATCAGACGTGGCTGCAAAATACGCGTGGCGAAGTTGGCTGGCACAATTGGCTCAAGCAATTGCTCCTTCGACGTGTCACCAATGTCGCGATCAGCAAAGCCGTCGCCGATCGGCTCAACGCGCATTCCTTTGTAATCGGTAATCCGTACGACGAGACGGTCTTTGGAGTGGTCCCGAATCTGCCTCGCGACAAGAATTTGGTTTTTCTCGGAAGACTTGTTTCCGACAAAGGCGTCGATCTGCTTTTGCAGGCGCTCAAGCTTTTGCACAACGACAATCTGTTCCCCGACCTGACCATCGTCGGCAGCGGACCGGAGGAAGAAAATTTGCGACGGCTTGCCACCGAACTTGGCGTGGATCGACAATTAACATTCGCTGGTCAGAAATCCGGCCCGGCGATCGCTGAGATTCTGAATCGACATCGTATTCTGGTTGTTCCTTCGCGATGGGCAGAGCCGTTTGGGGTTGTTGCGTTGGAAGGAATTGCCTGTGGTTGCGTTGTGGTCGGTTCGGAAAAAGGGGGATTAAAGGAAGCGATTGGGCCGTGCGGAGTAACTTTCGAAAACGAAAACGTGCCGGCGTTGGCCGAGCAACTGAAGCGCGTGCTCAATGATTTAAGTTTGCAGGCGAAACTACGAGATCACGCCACTGAACATCTGGCCAAGTTTCAATCGGACGTGATTGCCGCCGCCTATTTGCAGCTGATGAGAAAACTGGCCGCATGATTTTACTTTCGCATCCTACCGGCAACGAATTTGTCCGCGCGGCCCTGGCGGCTTTGGATCGCGCCGGAATCCTTGGTGAATTTTGGACGACAGTGAGGTGGAATTCCAACTCGCTGATCAATCACGTGCTGCCGCCGAGGCTTCGCGAAATGTTGCAGCGTCGCTCTTTTCCGGGGTCAATTCGCTCGCGCACGCATGTTGTTCCGTTGCGTGAAATGGTCCGGCTGTTCGCGGGAGCGATCGGAGTAACGTCTAAACATGAAACCGGCTGGTTCAGCGCGGATGCCGTTCTGCGCGAACTGGATCGAAAAGTCGCCGATCGGCTCCGTAAGATCGACAACTGTGATGCTGTTTACGCTTACGAAGATGCAGCCTTCGAAAGCTTCGCGACCGCGCGCGACCGAGGATTCAAACGCATTTACGATCTCCCGATCGCTTATTGGGAGACGAGCCAGCGCTTATTACGAGAAGAAGCCGAGCGCTATCCTGATTGGGAACCAACGTTGGGCGGGACGCGGGATTCGGACGAGAAACTCTCGCGCAAAACCCAGGAGCTCGAGCTTGCCGAACTCGTCGTCTGTCCAAGTAGATTTG
>DASTJU010000202.1:0-2193 GCA_035716295.1 Chthoniobacterales bacterium
TCGCCCGCGCAACCGAACGCCGCGGTGGAAAGCGCTTCCACGGTGCGGGCAACATCGGCGTCCGGCATGACGACAACGTAATTTTTCGCGCCGCCGTTTGCCTGCACCCGTTTGCCGTGACGCGTGCCGGTTTCATAAATGTGTTTCGCGACCGGCGATGAGCCGACAAACGAAATCGCTTTGACCTTTGGATGCGTAAGCAGCGCATCGACACATTCGCGACCGCCGGGAACAACGTTGAGGACGCCTTTTGGCAAACCTGCTTTTTCCAAAAGCTCAATGATCAAAAGCGCGGTGAGCGGAACTTTTTCGCTCGGCTTGAGAATAAAAGTATTTCCGCAGGCGAGCGCGAGCGGAAACATCCACATCGGCACCATCGCCGGGAAATTGAATGGCGTGATCCCGACGCAGACACCGAGCGGTTGCAACATCGTTTCGCAATCGACGCCGCGGGCAAGATTTTCGAGCGTGTCGCCCATGAGCAAGGTCGGCACACTGCAGGCGTACTCGATGTTCTCGATCCCGCGATAAGCGCTCCCGCGCGCTTCGGCCAGCGTTTTGCCGTGCTCGCGCGAAACGCTCTGGCAAATGCGATCGAAGTTTTCTTCGACCAGTTGGCGGTACCGAAAAAATAAACGCGCGCGTTCCACCGGCGGCGTGTCGCGCCATTTTGGAAATGCGTCGGCCGCGGCTTCAACCGCAAGATCGACATGTTCCTTGGTGCAAGCCGGGACTTCCGCGATCACTTCGCCGCGCGAGGGATTAAAGACCGGCGTTTTTTCAACGCCGGAAATCTCGCGCCACTCGCCTGCAATGAAAGCCGGACAAGATTGCATTGTCGTGCCTCAGCCACGTGCGAGCGCGTCGGATTGTTTCACGAAATCGTCGCCGCTCCACTCGCTGTCGGCTTTCACCATTTTTTTCGCGGCGGCTTCGTCAGCTACCGCTTTGTCGCGCGCCTTGCGTTCTTTCTGCATGCGCACCAGCTCAGCGTGGGTCGTAAAATAATCCAGACTCTTGCCTTTGAAGTCAGCCAGCGTTTCGAATTTGTGTTTCTCCATGAACGCCAACAGCTGCTCGCACATTTTTTTCACCATGCCGTAGCCGTGTTTCATCACGCCGGTGCAAACCTGGGCGGTGTCCCCGCCTAACAATATGAATTGCGCGGCGTCATTGCCGGTCTCGATTCCACCGATGGCTGATAAACTTTTACCCGGAAATTCGCGCCGGATCATGGTCGCGATCTCCATTACCATGCGAAGCGCGATCGGCCGCACCGCCGTGCAGGAATAACCGCCGGGCGTCGTCATTCCTTCAACGCTCGGTTCCGGTCGCAGTGTCTCCAAGTTCACGCTCATCACGCTGCGGATGGTGTTGATCGCGCTCACGCCTTCGCATCCGCCACGAAATGCCGCGCGACTCGGATCGGTTATCCGCGTTACGTTCGGCGTCATTTTTGCCCAAACCGGTTTTTTCGCCGACTTCATCACCCAACCCACAACCTCTTCGACGATCTCCGGATTTTCACCCATGGCCGCGCCCATTTTGCGTTCGGGCAATCCGTGCGGGCACGAAAAATTCAGTTCGAACGAATCCGCGCCCGCGTCCTGGCAGCGTTCGACGATCTCGGCCCAGGCGTCCTTGTTGTATTCCTCCATGATCGACGCGATCAGCACGCCGTCAGGAAATTGGTCTTTGCACTTTTTGAATTCATCCATCCAGATCTCGAATTTCCGGTCGCTGATCAGTTCAATATTTTCCCAACCGATCACGTCCTTTCCGTCCGCCGCCATCAGCTTCGCGTAACGCGGAGTGACGTTGACGACCTTTGACGAATCGAGGCTGATCGTTTTCGCGATGACTGCGCCCCAACCTTCGCGAAAGGCGCGGGTGATGACGTTGAGATTCGTCCCGGGCGGCCCCGAGCCGATGACAAATGGGTTCGGCAGCTTCAATCCGTCGACAGTGGTAGCAAGTGTGGCCATGGCTAACTCCTTTTTCTGAGAACCGCGCCTTGTAGCAAAAAACGTGACCAGTGACCAGTGGCAAGTGACTAGAACCTTGTCACTCGTCACCGGCAATCCACTGGATTGCCTTGTCGGCAAGTTTATTAAACGCCGTAACTGCCAGCTCGAGATGTTCTTCTTTAGTGTCCTCGATTTTATTGTGACTGATGCCGTGCAGACTTTGCAC
>DASTJU010000203.1:0-2104 GCA_035716295.1 Chthoniobacterales bacterium
GGCAAAAAATTTTAGCAAGTTCTTCATTAGCTTACGTTGGAAAAGGTTCGTCCCTGTTTTTCGACAATCAACTGCTGGAAACGTTGATTTTGCGGCGATTCCAGCCTGGGATCGGCCGCGAAGATCGACATCGCTACCGTCCGAGCGCGACGCATCAACTCTGCATCGCGCTTGAGGTTGCCGAGCTTCAGCGCCGGCAAACCGCTCTGGGCCGTCCCTAATAAATCGCCCGGCCCGCGTAGCTCCCAATCCGCTTCGGCCACCTCAAAGCCGTCACTCGTTTTCTCGAGCACGGCCAATTTCGCCGCCGCCTCTGAGGACGGCTCAGACGTAAGCAAAATGCAATACGATTTGTGCTCACCTCGCCCGATGCGGCCGCGGAGCTGATGGAGCTGGGCCAAACCGAACCGCTCCGCGTTCTCGATTAACATCACCGTTGCATTTGCAACATCGACACCGACCTCGATCACAGTCGTGCTGATCAGCACTTTGGTTTCACCGCGGCGAAATCGCTCCATGATTTCCTGCTTTTCCGGTCCAGGAATTCGTCCATGCAATAACTCGCAAGGGTACGGATGCAAACGTTCGCGCCAGCGTTCGTACTCCGTTGCGGCGGCTTTTGCCTCGAGTTTCTCGCTCTCTTCGATCAGCGGATAAACAACATAAACCTGACGTTCGGCTTCCAATTGCTTGCGCAAGAAACTCAGCACTTCGCCGAGTTTTGATGAATCCCGCACTGCGGTAATAATTTTGCCGCGGCCACGCGGCATCTCGTCCAAGATTGAAACATCGAGATCGCCATAAACTGTCATGGTGATTGTGCGTGGAATGGGCGTCGCCGTCATCACCAAGACGTCCGGCGCGGGTTCGCGACTCGTTAGACGGGCCCGCTGCGCCACGCCGAACTTGTGCTGCTCGTCGATCACGACCAGGCCGAGTTTCGAAAATGAAACTTTTTCGTAAAGCAACGCGTGCGTACCAATGATCACGTCCGCGTTTTCGTCACCTTCGACCAATGGCAAAAAGCTTTCTTCCTGGCGCGACGCGGTCCGGATCGACAATTTCACGCCGAGAGGCTCGAGCCAGCGCCCAAGCACAGCGTAATGTTGTTCCGCTAAGATTTGTGTCGGCGCCATGAACGCCGCCTGATAGCCGGCCTCAACCGCGAGCAGTATTGCCGCGATTGCGACTACCGTCTTTCCGGAGCCGACATCACCCTGCAACAGGCGATTCATCGGATACTTCGCGGCCAAATCACTCTTGATCTCGGCGATGACCTTTTTTTGCGCCGCGGTCAGTTCAAACGGCAGCGCGCGCAGGAATTTTTCCATTAATTCCCCTCGCCCACAATGCGCGGCACTCAGGCGCGCATGCGAGTTGGTTCGTCGGGAAGCGATTATCATTTGCATTGCGAAGAATTCCGAAAGAACCAGGTGTTCGCGAGCCTCATTGAGCAATGCCCAAGTTTCGGGGAAATGAATCGCGCGAATCGCTTCGCCGCGGTCGCCGTTCTTCAAGTTCTCGGGAAGCAATGGCTCAATCGGCGCAGTATCAAGCTCCTGAAGAAGCCGATAAATGATGCTGCGCAGCATTCGTTGCGAGAGACCTTCGGTAGCCGGATAGATCGGTGTGATCCGGCGAAGATGGATCGATTTCTCCTCATCGTTCTCGATTACTTCGAACTCCGGATGATCCATACAAATCCGACTTCCGCGCAGCCGCGGCTTGCCGTAGACGACGAGCTGTTGGCCGGTGGCGATCATTTTCTGGACGTAATGCAAATTGAACCAGCGACAGATGAGCGGCTGACTCAACGCGTTCGCATTCGGTTCCTGTAGCGTCGCCTCGAAAATCTTTTTCCAACCGCCGAAACGCCGAAGAGATGTCTTGATTACTTCGCCTGAGAGGCAGATCGGGACGTCGCTTTCATCGCGCGGGAATTCTGGAAACTGATGTCGATCTTCATGTCGCCGCGGGAAATGGGTCAGCAAATTCTCAGCGGTCGTAATGCCAAGCCGACGGAGCGCCAAAATTTTCGGGCGCGGGATCCAATCGAGCTCTTCAAGCGGTTGCGAAATTTCCATTAAGTCCTCGGCGCGGACTC
>DASTJU010000204.1:0-3106 GCA_035716295.1 Chthoniobacterales bacterium
TGAAGACGTGATGGCGGGGCAGGGGACGGCGGCGATCGAGCTTCTTGAAGAGGTAGATGTCGATCTTGTGATGTGTCCAATCGGCGGCGGCGGTTTGCTTTGTGGCACCGCGGTCGCGGCGAAATCGATGCGGCCAAAGATCAAAGTGATCGCGGTTGAACCGGCCAATGCCGATGACGCTGCGCAATCGTTCCAGGCCCAGAAAAGAATTGTGACCGAAAAGAAATTCACGATCGCCGATGGATTGCGAACGAATGTCGGCGAGCGGAATTTTCCGATCATTCAAAGTTACGTCGACGACATCGTGACCGTCAGCGAAGAAGCGATCGTTTCGGGAATGCGGACGATTTGGGAGACGATGAAAATTATCATCGAGCCGTCAGCCGCCGTTTCTTACGCGGCGATTGTTGAATCCAAGATCGACCTCGCCGGTAAGCGCGTCGGCATCATCCTCACCGGCGGCAACGTCGATCTCGACGCGCTTCCCTGGAAATAAATGGTAACAAGCAAGTATCGCGCATTCAGTGCGTTCGAATTTTTGTTGGGAGCGTTCATCGTCATCGGTCACAACGTTTTTCGCATATTGCCTAACGAAGTGCCGATTCTGTTCGTGCTCGGTTTGCTGTCAGTCCGTTTCCGAGACGGACGCTGGTCGGCGATCGGTTTTAAATGGCCGGAATCCTGGATGCCCGTGGTATTGATTGCACTCGGGGCGGCGGCGCTGCGAATTTGTCTGGGTGATTTTGTGATCGAACCGTTGACGGGAAAATTCTGGCCCGCGCCGGTCGCGCCCGCGATGGCAAATGAAATCGCCGGCAACCTGAAAGTCGCGGCGCTCGCCTTGCTGATCGTTTGGACATTTGCCGCGTTCGGCGAAGAAATCAGTTATCGCGGATATCTGCTTAAACGCGGATCCGATGTTGGGGGCGGATCAACGGCGGCCAAGTGGATCGCGATGTTGCTGGTCTCGATCTTGTTCGGGTACGGCCATTACTACAAAGGAGCATCGGGAGTCATCGATTCCGGAGTAGCCGGATTGATCCTGGGAAGCGCGTATTTGTTAAGCGGCAGAAATCTGTGGGTGCCGATTCTGGCCCACGGATTCATTGACACTTTTGGAGTGATCGCCGCGTTTTTCGGTCTTGATCTGTGATTATTTGAGCGTGATCTCGCGCATTGTTTTGGTGCCGAGAATTTCGCGGATGTCGAGGCGTTTCACCGCCATCTCTTTGCGCTGTTCTTCCGAGCCCATCACTTTCGCGAACAGCGGGTCCATTTTATCGCGTAGAGTGTCAAACGCCGCCCAGTTTGGATATTCCACCAAAATCAAAATGTTAAAGTCGTGCGGGCTCGAGGCTTCGCCGTCTAGAATCTTGTAGCTCAGGATGATCTTTTGTTTTTTCGCTTCGTCGTAGACCGGCTTCACCGTGCCGGTGATCTGCTTGAGGTATTCATCGCTCAAGCCGGTCTTGGTTTTGATCATCGACAACGCCCAAACCGAACCTTCGGTGTAAGGCGCGCTGTTTCCATTCGTGGTCTTGGCGGGTGACGTCGCTGTCGTGGTTGTTGTGGTCGCAGTTCCCGGTGAACTTTGCGCGACGCAGAGAGCTGAGAAACAGCAAGTCAGTGCAACAATGGCAAGGATTCGTATTTTCATGGAGCGTGAGCTTGAAGAATTCTCGACAGAATGAACAGGATTTAATTGAGTTTCAGGAGTTTTAGGTTTTCCAAGATTATGAAAAAGAAGCTCTTTCTGATTACGGCTCTGATTCTTTCCGCTTGCGCCATCAACGCTGTCGTCGCGCAAACAAACAAACCGATGATGAAAGCCATCGTGATTCATCAATATGGCGGGCCGGAAGTTTTGAAGTACGAAGACGCGCCGCGGCCAGATCCGAAAGATAACCAGGTCCTGGTCAAAGTGATCGCCGCCGCCGTGAATCCGGTCGACGTGATGATTCGGTCCGGGAAATACGCGAAGGTTTTCGGGACAACGTTGCCGCTCATTCCAGGATACGACATCGCGGGCATTGTCGAGAAAGCCGGCGCGAAAGTGACGCAGTTTAAACCGGGCGATGCGATCTACGCCTATCCGATGTGGGGTGGCGGCTTCGCCGAGTACGATGTGGTCGATGCAGCCGAAACCGCGATGAAGCCGAAGTCGATCAATTTTGTGGAGGCTGCGGGCGTGCCGTTGGTGGCGTTGACAGCCTGGCAGGCGCTGATTGATGCCGCGAAACTGAGCGCCGGACAAACCGTTTTGATCCATGGCGGTTCGGGCGGCGTGGGAAGTTTCGCGATTCAAATCGCAAAAGCGCGCGGCGCAAAAGTGATCGCGACCGCATCGACTCCAAATCAGGATTTACTCAAACAGCTCGGCGCCGACGTGGCAGTCGATTACACGAAGCAAAAATTCGAGGACGTGGCCAAGGATGTCGATGTTGTGTTGGACTCGGTCGGCAAAGATACTTTGGCGCGCTCGTATGGGGTCGTGAAAAAAGGCGGATTCATCGCGACCCTGGTGGCGCAGCTCGATCAAGCTGAGCTCGATAAACATGGGATTCGCGGCGCGTCGATTTCGGTGAAGCCGAACGGAGCGCAGCTGGCGGAAATCGGCAAACTGATCGACGAGAAAAAGATCAAGTCGATCGTCTCGGAAGTTTTGCCACTCACGGACGCGGTCAAAGCCCAGGAACAGGCGGCGACACATCACACCCGCGGTAAAATCGTCCTGAAGGTGGCGGAAGAACCGAAATGAATTGGGAAGCGATTAGCGCGATCTCGCAGTTGGTGGGTTCGATCGCAGTCGTCTTTTCGGTATTGTATCTGGCCCTGCAAGTCCATCGCAGTACCCGCGTGGCTAACGTCGCGGCACAGGACGCGGCGGCAACCGCTCTTCGCGACGTGACCAAGCCGTTCATGGAAAACGCAGAGCTGGCTCGACTCTGGCAAATAGGTCTAGAAAATCTCGGCGCACTTTCGCGCGAAGATCAGGGGCGATTCTTTCATGCGGCCTACCAATTCCTGAAGGCCTTTGAGACGATCCATTTTCATTATGCCTACGGCTTGATGGACCCGCAGCTCTGGGAAGGCTGGCGCGAGCTTC
>DASTJU010000205.1:0-2984 GCA_035716295.1 Chthoniobacterales bacterium
CGCTTGAGAATTTCCGAAAGCTCGTCGTTCCAGCCGCGCTTCCGCATAAATTCATTCCAGACGTAAACCTCGTCGTCGGACGGACGATAACCATTGCCGAAACACCACTGCAGAATTTCTTCGTCGCTGCCGCCTTCTTTCACCCGGTCCATCAACCGGTTGTAATCGATCCGCAAAAATTTCGTGCAGCTGGAATCAAACCCACGGCCGAGGTTCGCCTGATAATCGGACGGCAGTTGTGCTTTCGTGTGCTGTCGAATTTTGTCCAGCAGACGTCCAAAATAAACAATGCCGCCGACTTTCACGGAAGGACTGCGTAGGCCTAACTCCCTCATCCGGCGGCGAGTCTGTGCTCTTTTTACGCAAGTTTCAAGCCTGCGATCTTGGAGGCCTAATAGCCGGTGACACAGACCTCTCGGGTCAACTCCGAGGGCGGGCCGTAAAGCGCGTGACTTATCTCAGTCTCGCTGAGATCAAACACGAAGATTGAGTAGCCGACCTGTGCGACCGGCGGATGATGACGCAAATAGGCGCACAACCGCTCGAAGCGAAGCCGTTCGAATTCCTTGATTTTCTTTGGCCACGGAATGGCGCCTTCGTTGGCGACCAGCGTGATGCGAGCAGATGGGTCGGATGCGGTCTTTGGATAACGGCGCATTTCTGCCAGTGCAGTTTGGTAATTCTGTTCGTACTCCGCGCACCATGGACCGAGCTCGAGAGCGTAGACGCTTTGGAGCGTCGTTGCGCTGAGACAATAAATGCCGCCGTTCAGACGCTCAAAGGTCTGGTCGCGTGACGTCTTATCTTCCGGCGAAATGAATTTGGCATTGATTTCATAGGAGCGTGGATCGGCCGTGCCGAAGTAGGCGAGATAAAGCGGTTTTCGGCCGACAATCCCGGGGTGATCATCGAGCCAGGTTTTCAACGCCGGTAAATCCTGGCCCCAATCAAGCGAGCTATCGACGAGATGTTGGTAGCCGCGGCTCGGTCCGCCAGCGACTTCGTTGAAGTACGCGAGATAGTTTGGTCGAATCGCAAACGATTCGGCGATTTGCCAAAACAAAAGGACCGCGACCGCGGTGGCGAAGACAGCTCTCCGATTACCGCGCAATCGATAAGCAATGGCGCCGGAACCGACGAACAGCGCCGGATAAATCGGCAGGATGTGGCGATGCCCAATGTTGAGTTGAGCGGTGATTGCGAACGCGCCGTAAACGAGAGCCAATCCCCACAATGGATGAAAAAGGCTCTCGATTTTCCAGGAATGGCGGGTCGCGATCGCGGCATAGAGCGCGATCGCAAGCAGGCACAGAAACGGCAGCGGCGTTTTGTAAATGAACGCCCGCGGGAAAAACGAACGGAACCCGACAATGCTCCACTGATTGTCGAGAAAAGCCGGCCGATCGATCTCGTGTTTGTGCACGTAAGCGAACCCGTAGAGATAAGCTTCCGGCAAGAGATGATGCTCGCGCGCAAGATTTACAGCGCCTGCGAATGTTCCACCGTCTTCAACGAGATAATTCCAATGCCACTTCGTGTTTTCGTGGCTCGACTCATTGTTCGTCCAGGCTGAGTAGCGAAACGAGAACGATAGCCAAATTGCAAGCAGCACGGTCGCGCCAAGAACGATCGAGGAAACACCGATGGCGCATGCTTTCTTCCATTTCGCTGCCAACACTGTCCGAAATCGGCCGAGTTCCAGGTTGATTTGGCGTCCCGAGAAAATCTGTAAGATCGACATCATGCCGATGACCGGCAGAACAATCGGCGCCGAGAACTTTGTCAGAAAAAGTCCGGCCAGACTCAGCGCGGCGACCGCCAAAGTTGTGGCCGAGATTTTCTGAACCAATCGCCAACTGCTCCAGGCCGTCGCCGTGAAAAAGAACGCCGCTGGAATGTCGGACGCCACCAGCGCGCTGTGGGCGAGGAAATTCGGATCGAATGCGGCGATGGTTTCGGCGAGCAACCCGCCGACGACTCCAAAGAATTCGCGACCGCACCGGTAAATTAAGAGACAAAGCGCCACTCCGAAGATCGACATCATCATGCGCGCCTGGCGGAGCATCTGGTCGGAATCGTTGCCGACCTCATAAAAAAATTGGTGGCCGGTGCGGCCTTCGTCGGCGCGCTGCCAGCCGCGATCGTTGATCGGAACAAACTTATTGCCGCTCAAGAGCAACGGCAGCGCCGCCCAGCGCGAGGGCAAGTTTCCATTCTCGGGATCGAGCCGGAAATCGTTTGTCACCCAATAGCTGTAACCGGCGGTCAAATGCTGCGGCTCATCGAATGTCGGCGATTTCGTATTCACGGCCGTTACCGCCATCGCGGCGTGCAAGATGGCGATCAAAATCGCTATCAGCCACACCCGTTGCGAGGAGAATGCGGGCGCAGCTATTTCCTTCGAGAGCTCCATCGAAGTTAAAGAGAGCAGGCGGCATGCGAAAAGATTTAGAGATTTGGCGATTCGATGGTTAAATCGTCAGGGGATGGACCGGATCGTCGGGATCGAAACCGAGTACGGCTGCCTGATGAGCAGCGAAGAGTTGCGCTGCAATTCGGAGGTTTGGCCGGCCAAGGTGAAGAATTACCTCTTCAACAAGGCCCGCGCCGGCACGATCGATCTTCACTATCGCGATTACGAAGAACCGCCCGGCAACGGCGGTTTCCTTTTGAACGGCGGCCGGCTTTATCTCGATATGGGCCACATCGAATACGCATCGCCCGAATGTTTGCATCTGCACGACCTCGTCACTTACGAAATGGCCGGTGACGAATTGCTGAGGTCATCGCTGGCCGCGCTGGAAGCGGGCGATCGCGTTTCGTTCATCAAGAATAACGTCGATCATCACACCGGCGCGACGTTCGGTTGCCATGAAAATTATTTAATGAAACGCGAGGCGCAGTTCACGCCCTCGGTGCTCGGGACGTTGCTCACCTTTCTCGCGACGCGACAAATTTTTACCGGCGCCGGCAGAGTAGGGCAG